>QCJQ01000019.1 GCA_003215935.1 Prochlorococcus sp. AG-409-D09 | reverse complement strand
GAAACATACGAATGTTTTGGGTTAAATCCTAATGAAACAACTTCATTGGAAGACTATATAAAAGAGTATTATTCAGTCATACTTAAGAGAATAAGTGAAATTGGAATTGACTTAGACATTGAAGAAAAGAAGAAATTCCCTATTTAAAGATTGCAAAGCTGTAGTTTATTTGTACTATTAACTAAAGCCGTAAATTTATGTCACTAACTCAGATTAAAAATCTTAATAGGAGACTTGATATCCTTGAAGCTGAAGCTTCTAATGAACTTGATAGGGCTTGTGGAAACGAATTATGGAGGAATATTGGTTTTGAGGCTTTTGATCGCCTGAAAGACACTAATAGGCGTGCTATTGCTAATTACTATTATGGTCAACTTCAAACAGTAAGAGAATTGCAAGAAGTTTTTGGTTGATTTTTATGATTTATAAAAAAAAAGCATTTTGTTTAATAGAATTAGTTTAATAAATTCATTTTTCTTAGAAAATGATTGAAACTTCGGGTGTTATAGAGAAAGAACAAGGTAATGGTTTTTATTTGGTAACTCTTGAGCAACCTGCTGGACATCAATGCCTATGTAGAGCTGCTGGTAAGTTAACGAAGTTTAGAATTAAACTATTAGCTGGCGATAAAGTGCTTGTCGAAATAAGTCCATATGACTTAACTCGAGGAAGAATTACATATAGAGAAAGAAATACAGGCGGTGGTGGAAGGCAAGGAGGTAATAGACCTGGAGGGCCAAGAAGAAGGTGATAATTACTTAGAGGTTTCTTCTAATATTTTAATTATCGCGTTTTTAAACTCGTGTCTCTGTTTAACCCCTTTCCATTGTTTAATGAGAGTTTTTGATTTAAATAATTGAACTGTTGGTGTGCCAACTACATCAGCTTGTTTTGCGATTTCTTGTTCATCTTCTATGTTTATTTCAATAGCTTGTACTTTACCTTCAAATTCTTCAATAACCCTTTTGAGCTGAGGCTTTAGAATATGACAAGGGCCGCAATTAGATGAGGTATAAATTACAACTAAAGGCTTTTTACTCTCATGGTATAACTTTCTTAATGCATAACTTCCTCGCTGCCATAAGCTTTCAAAATTAAAATTATTCTCATTACTTGTTTCAATTTCCCCTTCTCTTTTTGTTTTCTCTGGCTCTTTAGAACCTCTTGAGATAATTGAAGCAAGATTATTTTTACTAAGCCATCTTTCAGCTGCTAATGCGGCCTTACATCCGCTGCCTGCAGCCGTGATTCCTTGTCGCCATTCTGAGTCTGCTACATCTCCAGCTGCAAATACACCATCTATTGAAGTTTCTGGCCGGCCATCTTTTGTTATTAGATATCCTTTTGAATTTTGTTTTAAATGGCCATTTAAAAATTCTGTATTAGGTGTATGACCAATCGCGTAAAAAACCCCTCTTGCATTAATTGTTTCATTATTAAGTTGACCTTTTCTCTTGATAGTAAGTTTATTTAGCCATTCATCACCTTGTACATCAATTAATTCAGTTTCCCAATGAATCATTATTTGATCATTGTTTTTTACTCTGTCAACCATTGCTGCACTAGCTTTTAGATGATTGGATCTAACTAAAAGATGGACTTTGCTTCCAAATTTTGTGAGGTAAACAGCTTCTTCGCAGGCTGAGTCTCCCCCACCAATAACTGCAAGTTCTTCATTTCTGAATTGAGGGGTTGCTCCATCACAAATTGCACAGGCACTAATGCCTTTGCTCCAAAATTCTTTTTCGTGAGGAACGCCAAGCTTATTAGCACGTGCTCCAGTAGCAATAATTATTGAATGAGCTTGTATTAGTTCATTTTTAGTTTTAATTGAAAAAGGCTTTGTTTTTAGATTTATTTCTTCAGCATCTATTTCTAGCAAAGTTGTCCCCCATCTAATTGCTTGATCCTTAAAAAGATTCATTAATTCGGGTCCTTTAATCCCGTTAGGAAATCCAGGATAATTTTCTACAAAGGTTGTTGTCATCAATTGACCTCCAGGAATTCCACCTTTTTCAAAGCCTGTAATAAGGAGAGGTTTTAGATTTGCTCTTGCCGCATATATCGCAGCTGTATAACCAGCCGGGCCAGAGCCAATGATGACAATATTCTCTATTTCACTATAATTTCTCATTTTTTACTTATTAGTTTTTACACTTTTTATAGGTTCTTTAATTCTATTGTCATATGATTTTTTTTGCGTTTAACGATATTGTCTGTCTTTATTTTTATAGTTCTAACAATTCGTCTTTTTCTATAGATTCAATTAAAGAATGTGGAAACTTTAAAATTGAATCTTTTATGTGATCATTTTCTAAATTATTACAAGTAATCCATTCTCTGAATTCTTGAGTAACGGCATAACTATCTTCATATCTTTCGATGCTATCAAGCAAAGCAATTCTATTTGCTGACCAATAGCTTGCGATACTTATTCGTCTTTTTAGAGACGGTTCCATAATTTTTCCCCAACACCAACAGATTGACATGTTAAGTACTTAAAAAAAGTCTTTTTGGTAACATGTTTGTACTTTGTCTAAAAAAAACAATTATTCCTTAAGGAATGAAGTCTTTTTTAGCTAAATAAAGCTATTTCTTAATGATTAGTACTTATTTCAAGCTCGCTTTAAGTTATTTTACCTAATAAGAAAATAAAAATCTTATTAGTATTTATACAGTAATTTTAAAAGATTGAAGATTTACATTGACTCAGTATGGTTAATAAGAAGTCTTTCAACTTCATCAATACCTTCATTTGCGGCTGATCTAGCTGTCTCAAAACTTCCATTAGCATCTTCAATAAGACTTTCTGCTAAACGATCAAGTATTTCCTCCTTTTTTTCCTGAATCATTGCAATAAGTTCGCTTTCTATAACTTTTTGAACTGCTTTTGAAACAAGTTTATCGTCTTTCGCCTCTGCAAAGGTTCCTTGAACTAGCTCTTGAATAAATAAACGATGAACTTCACTACTTCTAAGAAAACTCTCTGTAGCATTAATGATTCCTTCTACTAGAGCTTCATCAGGCTCTGAATTTTTATTTGCTAATTTGAACTCCCAGTCAAGATGTCTTCTCTGCCAACCAGATGAATGGAGGCTTGGCATTACGGTTTGGGAATAAGTATCTACTGACATTTCATATATTCTTTCAGCTAATCTTTCACACCATTCACGACCATGGGTCTGTAAATTTTTTTGCATTGCAGTTCTTGGTACTGCATGCCCACCATGATGGCTATGACATACTCCATCTGGACATTCAATTGCTGTAAGGCTCATTCTTAACTGAATATTCATTACTTATTTCTTATTAGCTAATAATTGATGTATGGAAAACAATTATTTGGCAAAGATGATGGTATTCGAACCTTTATCCGTTTAACCTCAAATTTGAGGAGGCTATTATCTTGTCAAGAATTTTGATACCTAAAGAATCTTCTTCAGGTGAAACACGAGTTGCCGCAACCCCTGAAACAGTTAAAAAGTTTCTAGAGTATGGTTGTAACCTTGCTGTAGAGATAGGAGCAGGGGAAAAAGCAGGTTTTTTGGATGGCTCTTATGAACAGGCTGGCGCCACATTGGTTCCAGTTAAAGACACTGAGTCATGGTCTAATGCTGATGTTCTTTTATGCGTTAACACTCCAATATCAAACGATCTGTCAATGCTCTCAAAAGAGACTTTGATTATGGGGTTATTGGAACCATATTCGAATAAATCACTTTTAGAAGATTTGCAGAAATTGAAACTTTCTGCGCTGGCCTTGGAGCTGCTCCCAAGAATTAGTCGAGCGCAATCAGCTGATGTTCTTTCTTCACAAGCAAATATTGCTGGATACAAGGCTGTTCTTTTGGCTGCTTCTGCTTTAGATAGATATTTCCCAATGTTGATGACTGCCGCCGGTACAGTTCAGCCTGCCAAAATTGTTGTTCTTGGTGCTGGTGTTGCTGGTTTGCAAGCTGTTGCTACTGCAAAGAGACTTGGAGGAGTTGTTTATGTCAGTGATATTCGACCTGCAGTTAAAGAACAAGTTGAATCTTTAGGAGCAAGATTTATTGATCCTCCTGATTTCACTGAAAATGCTATTGAATCTGGTGGATATGCAAAACAGGTTTCTGAGGAATTTCTCCTTGCTCAAAGAAATGAGTTGAAAAGACAATTGTCTGATGCTGATGTGGCTATTTGTACTGCACAAGTTCCAGGAAAAAAGGCGCCTAAGCTTATTGATGAAGAAATGCTTGACCAGATGAGGTCTGGATCAGTTGTAATTGATCTTGCTGTTAATCAAGGGGGCAATTGTTATGGTACTAAGCAGTCAGAAACTGTTGTAAGAAAAGGAGTAAAGCTCATAGGTGCTTCTGATTTAGCTCGTTCAGTTCCGAATCATGCAAGTTCTTTATATTCAAGAAACCTTCTATCACTGATTGGTCCATTTATTAAAGATGGTCTAATATCATTAAATGAAAATGATGAGTTAATAGAAGGCGCTTTGATTAGTAAGGATGGTGTTATTAAAAAAGAAAGTTTGTTAACTTCCAGAGGAACAATCTGATGAATTTTTTGAGTGAAGCATTGTGGGTTCTTTTATTAGGGAGTCTCTTGGGATTTGAGTTAATTGGGAAAGTGCCGCCGACTCTTCATACGCCATTAATGAGTGGTGCTAATGCTATTTCAGGAATCACAATTCTTGCTGCTTTGACTTTAATAATTAAGGCAGCTGACAATCAGGCTTTATTGATTATTGGTTCCATTTCTCTTGGATTTGCATTATTCAATGTCATAGGTGGGTTTTTAGTTACTGACAGAATGCTCCGAATGTTTAGTCGTAAATCTTCTAAAAAAAAAGGTAATTAATTTATGAATGTCACTGAGATTATTAAATATGCAATAGATCTGCTAGCAGTTCTTTTGCTTGCTTTAGGAATTAAAGGGCTTTCTAAAGTTAGATCAGCTAAAGATGCAAATCGGTTAGCTGCTATTGCAATGGGATTTGCTGTATTAGGGGTTTTGTTTGATTCATTAGGAGGAACAGGTATATCTATTAATTCTTGGCTTTGGATTCTTTTAGGTGTTCTATTTGGAGGTGTTTTAGGTGCTGTAACTGCTCAGAAGGTTCCTATGACTTCTATGCCAGAGATAGTTGCACTTTTTAATGGTTGTGGTGGCATGTCGTCATTGCTTGTAGCAATTGGAGTTGCTTTATTCCCAATTTCAGGAAATTCAACAGAATTTAATAATCAGCTTGTTCAAGGACTCTCAATTGTTGTTTCTGTTTTTGTAGGTTCAATTACTTTTACTGGTTCTATAGTTGCTATGGCAAAGCTTCAGGGGTGGCTTTCAACGCCTTCATGGACGCAAAATAAAATTCGACATTTATTTAATATATCTTTTGCTGTTTTTTCTTTAGTTGCAGCTATCAACATTTTATCTATAGGTGTAGGTGACGGAATAAATCTATGGATGCTTGTCATTGGTTCAGCTTTATTAGGGATAGGCGTAACTTTGCCTATTGGTGGAGCAGATATGCCTGTAGTTATATCGCTTTTAAATAGCTATTCGGGAGTTGCAGCAGCTGCAGCAGGCTTTGTAGTTCGGAGTCAGTTACTAATAGTTGCTGGCGCAATGGTTGGAGCCGCTGGATTAATTCTTACTCAAGTTATGTGCAAAGGAATGAATAGATCTTTAACATCAGTTTTGTTTGGTGGAGCTTTAGGTGCAAGTTCAAGCTTAAAATCTTCTAATAGCGAATATGAAAACATCACTAGTTGCAGTGTAGAAGAATGTGCTTTGACTCTTGAGGCTGCAGAAAGAGTAATAATTGTTCCTGGATATGGACTTGCAGTAGCTCAGGCTCAACACACTCTGAGAGAAGTTTCCAGAGCTTTAGAAAATAATGGAATAGAAGTAAATTATGCAATCCATCCAGTTGCAGGTCGCATGCCGGGCCATATGAATGTTTTGCTTGCTGAGGCAGATGTACCTTATGAGCAATTAAAAGAAATGGATGTTATCAACCAGGACTTTCCTGCAACTGATGTAGTTCTTGTGTTAGGAGCAAATGATGTTGTTAACCCCCAAGCTAAAAATGATTCTTCATCACCTTTGTATGGAATGCCAGTTCTTGATGTTCAAGAGGCAAGAACTGTCTTTGTTATTAAGAGAGGTATGAGTGCTGGATATTCTGGAATAAAGAATGATTTATTTGATTTACCAAATACATCAATGGTATTTGGTGATGCTAAAAAAGTTTTAGGTGATCTTTTGTTGGAATTGAAGGAGCTTGGTTTAGGTGGAAAGAGTTGAAGACAACTTTGACTTGATTGATAATCTGGGACTAAAACCTTTTAGAGAAAGGTTTCCATGGTTTGGAGGGGATTTACAAACTCTTAGAGATACTTTTGTTAAGGATTATTTGCCAGAGGAAAAAGCTAAAGCTATTGAAATTCTTGTACCTGAAACTCCCAGTGGTTTGGCAGGGGCAGGAAAACTATTAGCTTTTCTAGATTTGCCCGATGGTAAGAATGATATTCGTGGATTAGTTTTGATGCTCCATGGCCTTGGTGGATCAAGTCGAAGGAGAGGATTAAGGCGTATGTCTGTAGCTTTTCTTAGTTCAGGATTTGCAGTATTAAGATTAAATTTAAGAGGAGCTGATCCAGGCAGAAAACTAGCGGGTGGAACTTATGCGGCACAATGCAATAGTGATTTATTTCCTGTCATAAATCGAGCTAGAAATTTATGCAAAATATTATCTAATAATTGTCTCGCTAATAAGATTCCATTACCGCTTTATGGAGTTGGAATTTCCTTAGGTGGTACGATTCTTTTGAATGCGTCTTTAGATAAAAGCTTATTAGATATTAATGATAGACCATTATTAGATGGGCTTGTATGCATTAGTAGTCCTCTAGATCTTGAGGAATGTAGTGCATCTATTGAAAGAGATAGAAATAGACTCTATCAAAATTGGATTTTACAAAGGCTTCTTAGGCAAACACTTGAAGACCCTTTTGAATCTAATCAAAAAGAAAAACAAATTCTTTTTAATTTAAAATCAAAAAAAAGAAATTTTATAAAAAATATACGTCAATTTGATTCTTTGATTACTGCTCCAAGATGGGGGTATGAAAATGTTGAATCTTATTATAATTTAGCATCACCAATAAATAAAATTATCGATAATTTGAATTTATTGCCTTCAACTTTATTGGTTCAGGCAGTAGATGATCCATGGGTTCCTTTTAAGACATTTGAAAAATTAAGGAATCAAATTAGTAAAACTAAATATAAAAGAAAAATACACTTTGTATTATCGAATAAAGGTGGACATAATGGATTTCATGGGCAAGAAGGATGCTGGGGAGACTCTTTAATTGATAAATGGTTATTAAGCCTTTAAATGAACCTTTGATTAATCTATTAAAGGTTTATTTAATAGATTCTTTACTTATTTCTCTTGCCCATCTATCTACTTCAAGAATATCAGTTAAATTTGGTTTTTTTATCAGTTCATTTTTATGTTTTTCACAAGTGGATTCAATGATTTTAGGTATTTGCATAAAATGCACTTTTTCTTCTAAAAATTTAGCAACAGCTTCTTCATTTGCTGCATTTAGAACGGCAGGCATAGTTCCTCCAGTTTTGCCTGCAGAATAAGCAAGATTCATACACGGATATTTTGATTGATTAGGTTCTTTAAAAGTTAATTCTCTTACTTCGGTTAATTTAAGCTTAGGCCAATTGGTTTCGAAACGTTTAGGCCAGGTCATGCAATATAGAATTGGTAGTTTCATATCAGGCCATCCTAATTGTGCAATTACTGACGAATCAGATAATTCAATCATTGAATGGATAATGCTTTGAGGATGAATTAAAATTTCAATATTTTTGTAGTCCAGGCCAAATAAATAATGGGCTTCAATAACTTCAAGACCTTTGTTCATTAATGTAGCTGAGTCAACTGTAATTTTTTTCCCCATACTCCAGTTTGGATGACTAGTTGCATCTTTCACAGTGGCTTTTTTTAAATCTTCTGCAGACCAGTCTCGAAAAGCTCCACCTGATGCTGTTAATTGAATATTGCGAAGTCCAGGAGTTGGGATTCCAGTTGATAAACGGGCATTATCAGGCCACGGAGTTCCTTGTAAGCATTGAAATATTGCTGAATGCTCAGAATCTGCAGGCAATAGTCTGCTGCCACTCTGATTTAAAGCAGGAATAACAACCGGACCTGCTGCAATAAGAGTTTCTTTGTTTGCAAGTGCAAGATCTTTGCCTGCGTTTATAGCTGAAAGAGTTGGAAGAAGCCCTGCACAGCCGACAATTCCTGTTACAACTAAATCTGCACTAGGCCATGAGGCGGCAACATTTAGTCCTTCTTTGCCAGCCATTAATTCAGGAACTCTATGGATCTTTTTCTCTTTAATTAAGTTGTTTAATCGATCTTTTAATTCTGGCAGCAAAGATTTGTCAGCAATTGCTACTAATTCAGGCTTGTGAATGATTATTTGTTGAGTAAGTAGAGATAAATTTCTCCCTGCAGTTAAAGCTACTATTTTGAAGTGATCAGGAAACTCCTCAGCTATTTGAAGAGTTTGAGTCCCTATTGAGCCAGTTGAACCTAAGATGCTGATGGCTTTCACTATGTGAAGGCAATTAAGACCAGTCTCCCATTCGAAGGTATAACCAAAGCATGTTTATATCCAGTTTTGTCTGGATCCTTTTTATATAGACATTATGACTGAAAGAGAACAATGGAAATCAGGCTTAGGTTTTGTTCTTGCTGCAGCTGGTAGTGCGGTAGGTCTAGGCAATCTTTGGGGGTTCGCTTATAGAGCTTCTCAAGGAGGAGGATTGGCCTTCCTTCTTCTTTATGTAATTGTAGTTTTGGTGGTTTGTCTCCCGGTTTTGGTAGGAGAGATGATTCTTGGGCGAAGCACAGCAAGCAGTCCTTTCGTCGCTCCAATAAAGCTTGCTGGTAATAATTGGAAGCCTTTAGGGTTTTTATTTGCACTGGCATCTTGTGGAATACTTTCTTTCTATGCTGTGATCATGGGATGGACCGTTGATACTCTTTTTCATTCGTTATTTGTTGGATTACCTTCAGATATGAGAGAAGCTGGGGATTTCTTTGGTCGAATTAGCAGTGGTAAAAGTGTTTTTATAGGTCAAATTTTTAGTTTGGGTCTTACTGCTCTTGTTGTTTCTGCTGGCGTTCGACGAGGGATAGAAAGATTGACTCGGTGGTGCATGCCATTACTTTTTTTATTACTATTATTTTTAGCACTTTGGTCTGCAACTCTTCCTGGCGCGATAGAAGGATATACCTCTTTTTTATTTAAATGGGATGCTTCTCAGTTATTAGATAAGACAACAATTAGAAATGCTTTTACTCAGGCTTTCTTTTCATTAAGTCTTGGCATTGGCATAATGGTCGCTTATTCTTCTTATCTTGGTAAAAAGAATAAATTACCAAAAGAAGCTTTTCAAGTGGCTTCTTTTGATACAGCTGTGGGTTTATTAGCAGGAATGATTACATTCCCTATAGTTCTTAGTTTTGGGTTGAAAGATGTAATTAGTGAATCGACTGTTGGTGCATTGTTTATAGCCTTGCCAACAGGGTTTGCCAATTTAGGAGGCATTGGAAGATTGTTGGCCGCACTTTTCTTTGGTTTGGCCTTTATTGCAGCGATTACGTCTTCTGTCTCACTTCTTGAAGTTCCTGTTTCCTCAATGATGGATACTCTTTCTTGGAATAGACGTAAATCAGTTTGGGTCTCAACTCTTATAGTCTTTTTATTAGGAATTCCTTCTGCTTTATCTCTTGATTTCTTAGGAAATATGGATGCGATTTTCAATGTTTTACTTATTCTAGGAGGCTTTCTAATAGCAATTTTACTTGGATGGGTTGTACCTAGTCGTTATGATGAGGATCTTTCTGCTTCGGACTCGAATTTAAGAGTGAGAAAATATTTGGTATTTATGATTAGATGGATTTCTCCAACTGTTATTGCTTGCGGGCTTATTATTAGTATTTATGATTTATTTTTTAACTGGGTTGCATCTTGAATTAATTAACAATAAATATTGATTGCAATTAATTTCTGATCCACTCTGTTGATCCATCTGGTTTATCAATTAAATTAATATTCTTTTTCTTTAGATCATCTCTTATTAGATCAGCTTTAGCAAAGTCTTTATTTGACTTTGCTAAAGCTCGAGCTTTTATAAGAGATTGTATAGAAGATTCATTTATATATTCATCCGGAGAAGTCTTTTTTTTATTTACCTCAGCTTTGAGACCTAATGTATTTGATAATTCAACAAGTAAACACCATCTTTGATACATCTTGTTTTGATCAATTTCTGTCAGATTACTAAAATTATTCAGATTAATTTGATTTGCCATAGCTCTAAGTGGCTTTGCTAATTCAAAAAGTACTGACAAGGCCCCTGATGTATTTAGGTCATCATTCATTAAATCTATAAATCTTTGCTTTTCTCTATTTAAATTATTTTCATTTATATGCGTTTTGTTAGATTCGTTTCTAATGTTTTTCGTCTTAATTTTATTATTAAATATATTGGAAGTTTTACCTAGTAAAAGTGCAATATTTAATCTTTCCCATCCTGTAGCAGCAGATTTAAGAGAATCTTCAGTGAAGTCAAGAGGCTTACGATAATTAGCTTGCAAAACAAATAGTCTTAATGTCATAGCTGAAATTCCTTTTTTAAGGAGTGATCTAATAGTAGTGAAATTTCCTAATGATTTACTCATTTTTTGCCCTCCTACATTCACCATTCCATTATGAAGCCAATACCTTGCTAGTTCTTGACCTGTAGCGGCTTCTGATTGTGCGATTTCATTTTCGTGATGAGGAAAAATTAAATCTGAGCCTCCCAGATGAATATCAATAGTCTCGCCTAATTCTTCTCTAACCATTGCAGAACATTCAATGTGCCAACCTGGCCTGCCTTCTCCCCATGGAGAAGAAAAACTTGTTTCTCCTTTTTTTGCTTTTTTCCATAATGCAAAATCAAAGGGATGACTCTTTTTATTTTCTTCTTCTGTTGTTATTCTTCCATCAGCATTTTGCTGCTGATCAAGCAGCTCCCTTCTACTAAGTTTTCCATATCCTTTATGCTTTAAGACAGCAAAATAAACATCCCCATCTACTGAATAGGCTGAACCTTTGCGAATTAATTCAGAGATTAGATTATTAATTTGTTGTAAACATTTTGTTGCTCTTGGCATTCGATCTGGACGTAAAATCCCAATAGAATCCATATCTAAATGAAATTCATTAATGTTTCTTTCACTTACTTCTTCAGTAGAACAGTTTTCTTCTATAGAACGTTTAATAATTTTGTCGTCAATATCGGTGAAATTCTGAATAAAAGTTACTTCATAACCTTGCCAAATTAGATATCTTCTTAAAACATCCCAATTTATATAACTTCTGGCATGACCAAGATGGCATAAATCATAAACAGTTACCCCACAACAATAGATACTAACTTGTCTGTTCTTAAGAGGGATGAAAACCTCTTTTCTTCTTGAGAGTGAATTTGTCAGCTTTAAGGACATTTAATTTTTGAATTAGTTTTGTATTAAATGAGTAGTAATTTTATTTAGCATCCATCCAGTTTTGCCCTACCCCTATATCTATGACTAAAGGGACGCTAAGTTGAACAGCGCCTTCCATTTCTTGGGTTACAATTCTTTTTACTTCATTTGTTTCTTTTGGGTCAGATTCTATAACTAATTCATCATGAACTTGTAAAAGTAATCTACCTGATAACTTATTTTCTTTTAATTTTCTTGATATATGAACCATAGCAATTTTGATAATGTCTGCACTTGAACCTTGAATAGGAGCATTAGCAGCAGCTCTAAGTTGTTGTGCTTCTATTCCTGCTCTTCTGGCAACTTTAAGGTCTACGTCTTCAGGATCCTTCCCTAATAATCTTCCTAATCCATTTTGATCAAAATTAAAGTATCTACGTCTTCCAAGTATTGTTTTGACATAACCCTGAGTTAAAGCAAGAAGTTCTTGCTTTTCTAGAAAAGCAAAAATCTTTGGGTATTTCTTTTTATAAATATTCAGAAAATCCTTTGATTCGTTTTGTCCCATTCCTGTTGCTCTCGAAAGCCTTTGAGGGCCCATTCCATAAATAACTCCGAAGTTTATTGTTTTTCCAATTCTGCGTTCTTCGGGAGTAATTTCTTGTTTATCTAATAAAAGCTTTGCTGTAAGAGCATGAACATCTTCTCCTTGTTTATATGCTTCTTGTAAGACTTCTTCTCCAGATAAATGAGCAAGAATTCTCAGCTCTATTTGTGAGTAATCTGCACTTATAAGATCCCATCCTCTTTGAGGTAAAAATGCTTTTCTTATGCGTCTACTAAATACAGTACGAATAGGTATATTTTGTAAATTAGGGTTGCTACTGCTTAACCTGCCTGTTGTTGTTACGGCTTGATTGAAATCTGTATGTATTCTGTTGGTTTCTTCTTCTACAAGTAGAGGTAGGGAATCCACATAGGTTGAAAGTAATTTACTAAGGGTTCTATGTTCTATAAGGAAAGGGATAATAGGATGATCCTTTTCTAATCTTTCTAAAACATTCGCATCTGTACTCCATCCTGTTTTTGTTTTTCTGGACTTTTTTCTATCAAGATTAAGATCTTCAAATAGTACTTCTCCTAATTGTTTAGGGGAAGAAAGATTAAACTCTTTGTTAGCTGCTTTGTAAGCTTTTTTTTCTAGATCTATAATATTTGTACTTAATTCTTTAGAGAGGTTTTCTAGATAGGGAATATCTATAGTGATTCCAGTTGATTCCATTTCTGCAAGAACTTTTTCAAGTGGTTGCTCTACTTCATATAAAAGTTGTATTAACTGATTCCCCTTTTCTCGTAATTTGGATAAAAGCTTAGACCCTATTTTTCTTGTTAAATATACATCCATTCCGCAATAAAGACTTGCTGTATTTATATCAATATTGGCAAATGTTTGACCTTTTTTTACTATTGAGTTGAAGTCGTCAGGTGAAATATTTAATTCTCTTTCTGCTATAGACTTTAAATTATGTTTTAAACTTGAATCATTTATATAATCTGCAAGAAGAGTGTCTAATACAACACCACCTAGTGATATGCCATGTCTGAGGAATATTAACCTATCATACTTTGTGTTTTGTAGAACTTTAGGATAGTTATTACTAGTGAGCCATTCTTCTAAGTAATTAATTACTGTTAAAAGGTTTAATTGATTGAATTCATCTTTGTTAACTAAATTATTTTGAACTTCGTGCCCAATAGGGATATATGCCATATCATTTGTCTGTTCTCCCCAGCATAAACCTATTCCCACTAACTCTGCTTTAAAAGGATTCAAGCTTGTTGTTTCAGTATCAAGAGCAATTGGATTGGCTTTGTCGATATAAGATTTTATTAAAGTTACTAATTTTTCTAAATCCTTCTCATTCGTTATTATCGTTGGCTTTAGTTTTATTTTTGTTTCATTTTCAATTAATTTCATTTCAGGATCTTTTGATACTGAGTTTGAAAGGTCTTTAGTTATGGTTGTATTTGTTTTTACCTTTTTATTTGTCAGATAACCTCCTTTAGAGAAGGCCTCTTCAAATACTTCTACTTGCCTTTCTAGGCTAAATAACTCTAACTCTTTAAGAGATTTAATTAAATTATTTTTGTTAATTGCTTCAAGATTTAGTCTTGGTTCTCTTTCGATAGGAATATTTATTAATATTTCTGCAAGTTTGCGAGATAAATAAGCGTTATCTTTGTCAGTTCTTAATTTTATTTTTACTGCACCTTTGATAACACCTTTATATTCTTTATTTTCGTTGGTTTCGATTTCTTGAAGTGATTTATAAACTCCATCAAGGTTGTCATTTTCATTAAGCAGGTTTATTGCTGTTTTAGGCCCGACTCCTTTTACTCCAGGGATATTATCTGAACTGTCTCCTGTAAGTGCTTTTAAATCGATTACTTTCTTAGGAATTACTCCTAGCTTCTGCTTGACACCCTCTTCTTTGATGAGTATTGGATTGCCGCTTTTCGCATATGGTCCACCTCCCATATATAAAATTGCAATATCTCTTTTATCATCTACTAATTGAAATAGATCTCTATCGCCAGAAAGAATTCGAACACACCAACCTTTATCTGCAGCACGATTAGCTAGTGTTCCTAATACATCATCTGCTTCATATCCTGGAGCAGTGCATGTTGAGACGTTTAAATCATTTTCAAGAATTAATTGTAATTTCTCTAGATCTTGAAAAAACTTTTCGGGAGCAACATCACGATTTGCTTTGTAGTTTGGATCGGCATTGTGGCGAAATGTTGGTTCTGGAGTATCGAACGCGATGGTTATTCCTTGAGGGCTTAAAACCTTGCAATTATCCAAGAGACTTTTTAAGAATCCATAAGTAACGCTTGTAGGGAATCCATCTTTAGTTGTTAATCCACCTTCACCACCTTTGCTAAATGCATAAAAGCTTCTGAAAGCTAATGAATGGCCATCAACAAGTAATAACAATTGTTTTTGTGTTTTCACTTTCATTGATATTTATTTGGAAGATGCATGATTGATTAGTTGCGAGCATTTTTGGACCATGGAGGTAAATTTATAAAAACGCTTTCTCCTGAGTTAACTCCATTAATAATTGCTGTTTTGCTACCACTACTTATTCCAAGTTCAACTTTTTGGAATTGTGGTTCATTTTTCTTGCCAACGATAAGTACTCCTGGTATCCCTTTTTCCGTAACAATTGCCACAGTTGGAACTAAAGTCATTAAAGAAGTTGAACCAGTTTGAAATTCAATATCAGTTGTCATTCCTATTCTCAACTTTTCAGGGTGAGGATTGACAAGTATTAATGTGACTTCAAAAGAAATAACATTATTATTTTTAATTGCTCGTGGTGAAATATCCCTAACTTTTGCCTTGAACCTTTGATCAGGGAATGCATCCACTCGAATAGATGCATCTTGACCAATTTTGATCCTTCCAATATCACTTTCTGGAACTTTTGCGACAACTTCAAGTCCTTCAGAAAGCTCAATAATTGAAGAGCTAGTAGAACTTCCATTATTAGAGGATGAACCACTGGTTGTGGGAGTTACAAAGGCTCCTGGGACTGCATATGTTGCTGTAACTATTCCATGGAATGGGGCTCGTATTTCTAACTCTTTTTTTTCAAGTTCTTTTTGTTTAAGTCTGGCTTCACTTGATTTGTAGAGATTTTTGTATTCCTCATAGTCTTCTTTGCTTATCGCACCTTCTTGAAAAAGAAATTCTCTTCTTTTGTATCTTGCTTTTTTAGTTGAAAAATCTTCTTGTAGCTCTTCTAATTGATAGTTCAAATCACCAGGATCCATTCTTGCAATTAATTCACCTTTCTTAATTTTGTTACCTTCATTTACGTAAATTTCGTTAAGAATACCACGTCTTTTTGGACTTACATTAACTGACTTAACTGCTAATAATTCACCACTGGAAGTTATAAATCCAGGTAATTTACCTTCTTGTACTTTTATTGTATAAGGAGCGACATCTCTATTTTTAGATTGACTTCCTCCTATTTTTAAAATCGATCCACCTAAAATTAATAGAGAAAATGTAAATAGCGCTAGAAGTTTTTTACTCTTGAAATTGATCTTGACCATTTGCTTAGCGGGGAAGAAACTTGGAAAGATGGGATAGTTTTTTACTTGTTTCTTTAGAGAATCAAGCACTTGTTAGATATTTTCGCTTTTTATGGGCCTATCCGAGGGTAATTTAGTGACATTAATCACCATAAAGCTTACGCAGTTACTTATCGATGTTAAAAGCCGGAATCGTTGGTCTTCCGAATGTTGGGAAGTCAACGTTGTTCAATGCCCTAGTTGCTAATGCCAAAGCACAAGCAGCTAATTTCCCTTTTTGCACTATTGAACCAAATGTTGGAATAGTTTCGGTACCTGATGAAAGATTAACGCTGTTAAGTTCATTGAGCTCTAGTAAGCAAACTATACCTACGCGCATAGAGTTTGTTGATATTGCAGGTTTAGTAAAAGGTGCAAGTAAGGGAGAAGGTTTGGGTAATAAGTTTTTGGCAAATATAAGAGAAGTTGACGCTATTGTTCATGTTGTTCGTTGTTTTGAGGATGATGATGTTATTCACGTTTCAGGTTCAGTTGATCCAATTCGAGATATAGAAATTATTAATCTGGAGTTGGGATTAGCTGATTTAAATCAAATTGAAAAGAGGAGAGAACGTTTAAAGAAACAAATAAGGACCTCTGATGAAGCCAAACTTGAAGATTCTGCATTGCATAAGATATTGTCATTTCTTGAGCAAGGAAAAGAGGCTCGAAATGTTTTGTTAGATGATGATGAAAAAAAGTTAGTAAAACCTTTAGGCCTTTTAACTAACAAACCAATAATTTATGCTGCAAATTTAGGGGAAGGAGAATTCTCTGTTGGTAACTCATATTCAGAGCAGGTTGCAGAATTTGCTTTACAACAAGGTGCAGAAAGCATCAGGATTTCTGCTCAGGTGGAAGCTGAGTTGATAGAACTAGGATTAGAAGAGAGAATTGATTACCTTAATGGGTTGGGAGTAAAAGAAGGTGGTCTTCAAAGTTTAATTAGAGCTACATATAAATTGTTAGGTCTTAGGACATACTTCACGACAGGAGAGAAAGAAACTAGGGCATGGACTATTAATTCTGGAATGACTGCTCCTCAAGCAGCTGGCGTTATTCACACAGATTTTGAAAAAGGTTTTATTCGTGCCCAAACGATTGGGTATAAAAATTTTTTGGAAGCAGGTTCTATATCTGAGGCCAGAAATAAAGGTTGGATAAGAAGTGAAGGCAAAGATTATGTTGTAGAAGAAGGAGATGTGATGGAATTTCTATTTAATGTGTGATTTTCTAGTTCAAGTATTGTTTTTAGCGGAAGTTTAAATTGCTTTATAAGTTAGATTTCTTTCTGAATATTTTGGACTAGATTCTTTTGTAAATTTGTTTTTAAGTTCTATAAGAAAAAGAAACTATATTTGGGTAGATATAAATTAATTAGTGCTTATAATAATATTTAGAAAAAATTTTCTTTAGAAAAATGCTAGAAAACTTTAAACTCGACTCTAATGATAAAGACTCTTATGAGGAATACTTAAAAACTCATAACCTAATTCCTGAAAAAGATGATGACAGATATTTCCCACCAGAAGAATCAATACCTCCTCATTACTAATGATCTAGATGAGATTTCCTTATACAAAAAATCAAGGGAGATGAAAAATTTCTGGAAAACAAATCTTAGAATCATCAGAGAGAATTAATCTGCATTAAGTTCTTCAAAGCTTGCTCTAATTTTTAAAAACCTAAATTTCTTCCAACACCTAAGTTTTAAGTCCTGTATAGAGAAATTTGTAAATTGATACATAGGCTTTAGTCTTTCGATGCTTTCTTTGACCTAACTTCATAAAAGGATATACATTTACTGTATATATATTTTTTATGGCTTACTTATTTTTATATATCGCTGGGATTGCACTTATTTGGTGGATCTATATTATTGGCTGGGTTAATGCTCTTAAAATAATTTTAGGCATTTTGATCCCATCTTCACTGATTATTCTTTTTAACCTGAAGATGGGTCGATTCCTTTTCAGAAGCCCCATTGTTGGAATTATTAGTGTTTTGCCAACTGCTATTTTTATTTTTAAAGCTTCCCAGCCACTTGTAGCGGGTATTAATAGTTGGATAGATAATCAAAATTCTAGTGATGGGGGAGAGACAAAAGATGTAGTGGAGGTGAAAGTGATTTCGAAGGATGACGCTTAAAGTTCTTATTTCTAAAGAAGAAGTATCAATGAAGACTCTTTAGAATTATGAAAAAAAATTTAGAAGTAAGAAAAGCCATCTTTTCTTACTTTCTTAATCTGAAGAAATAGAACAACCTAAGAAGGTTATAGGCTAATTGAAAATACTAATTGATGTAGCTATTGGCATTGATCTGGGATTGATTGAGATCATCGAAACTTTACTGGTTTAAAAAATCAAGCAATAGATTCAAAGATGATGAAGAAATGAGAATATTGGAATAAAGATGGAATTAATGATGGTGTTTTGAGTTATTGCCAACTTCGCTCTAATAATTTTCCACTGTTCTAAATTTATGCTTAATCTAAAATTCCCCTCCAATACAGAGTTTTAGCTTTCTGTTAGAGCGTTTTGTTGAAGTTGTGATTAACAGATTTACCTTGGTTTAGGCTTAATAGATTTATTTGAATCAAAATCAAATTAATACTCTAAATAAAGACCTTTAACTATTCCTAGCCAATCATTTGTAATGCTTGTATTGTGTGTCAAATTTCGCCTTAATTTCCGAAATTATGCAGACCTACGGAAATCCAGACGTCACCTACGGGTGGTGGGTTGGTAATTCTGTGGTGACAAACAAGTCAAGTCGATTTATTGGCTCACATGTTGCCCATACAGGATTGATATGTTTCGCCGCTGGTGCAAACACACTGTGGGAGCTTGCTCGCTATAACCCTGATATCCCAATGGGTCATCAAGGGATGGTAAGTATTCCTCATTTGGCTTCGATTGGTATTGGGTTTGATCCAACAGGAACAGTTTTTGACGGTACATCTATTGCCTTTATTGGTGTTTTTCACCTGATCTGTTCAATGGTTTATGCAGGAGCAGGACTTTTGCACTCATTGATCTTTAGTGAAGACACTCAAAACAGTTCAGGCCTATTTGCTGATGATCGCCCAGAGCATCGTCAAGCAGCAAGGTATAAGTTGGAATGGGATAACCCAGACAACCAGACTTTTATCCTTGGCCATCATCTAATTTTCTTTGGCGTTGCTTGTATTTGGTTCGTTGAATGGGCCAAGTGGCATGGTATCTATGATCCTGCTTTAGGAGCTGTTCGTACTGTTGAGTACAACTTAAATTTAAATGCCATTTGGAATCATCAGTTTGATTTTCTATCAATAGATAGTCTTGAAGATGTAATGGGCGGACACGCTTTCTTAGCTTTTGCTGAGATACTTGGTGGAGCTCATCACATTGCTACCAAGATGGGTTCTGGCATTCTTGGAGAATATACAGAATTCAAAGGTAGTGGCTTATTATCTGCTGAAGCTGTTCTTTCATGGTCACTAGCAGGTATCGGCTGGATGGCTATTATTGCTGCTTTCTGGTGTGCTACCAACACGACTGTTTACCCAGAAGCTTGGTATGGAGAGACATTAGCTCTCAAATTCGGTATTTCACCTTATTGGATAGATACTGCTGACATGACAGGAGTTGTGAGTGGTCACACTTCTAGAGCATGGCTAACTAATGTTCATTATTATCTGGGATTCTTCTTTATCCAAGGTCACTTATGGCATGCTATTCGTGCTTTAGGTTTTGACTTTAAGCGTGTTACTAATGCAGTTAGTAATCTTGATAATACAAGAGTTAGCCTTAAAGGTTGATTCTTCATCCCTTAAAATAAGGATCTAATAAAAAGTCCCGTTATTAACGGGGCTTTTTTTATTTATATAAAATTTGTGTATTGAAAAAAAATTTTTATCTTTTAGCTTTGAAAGCATAAAAAAAATGGGTATTTTGGTACCCATTTTCTTTATGCTTTTGATTGAATTTATTTTGATTCGTAATTTTCTGGCTTTGCCCATGGATCTATTCTCTTAGAATCATCAGAATAGTAAAAAAACTGTGAAGCACCAAATGCAGCTCCAAGTCCACAAAGAGCTGGTATTAATGCAAATCCACCAGAAGGTTTGATGATGCCAATATCAGATGGATGGGGTAATTGAGTGGCAAAATCTAGGATGTGAGTGAAATCAATCATTGAGAGTAGGACAGAATTTTATTAGTTAACCCAGGTGGACACAGAGCCAAACCCGTGCAAGACAATTTTACCTTAAGTCTTTGTTCTATTTCAAAAACGAAGCATCTCTGTGTTATTTCAAAACCCTTTTCCTTTTGAATCGATAGTTGAAAGGTTTTTTCTTGGTTCCTTCTTTCCCAATTTCGGACGTTTTACAAGGAACACAGTTACAGCTAAAACACTTGTAATAACAAGAATTAACCAACTTATACCAGCATATAGAGGTAAGCCTTCTAATCCTATTAATTCCTGCTGTAATGCCGATTTCATTATTTCTTAACTCCTTTCTAATTTTAATGTGGCACTAATTTAAATATTAAATCAAAAAAAAAGTCTTCGAATAGAAATTGTTTTGCATTATTTGACTAGCAAACTCTTCTATGAATTTGATTTTCTTAACGAGAAGTTGATTCTCAGTAATAAATTTTTGATTAATCGGTTTTGAGCTAAGCAGATTATTAAAGACGATTGTTTCTGGTCGATTCTTCTATAACAATAGTCTTGAACATAGTTCTCAAGAAATTTAAAGGGGGTAAATTTTTAAAAAATCTTTAATAAGGATGATTTCATAAAGCAACCAACAATAAAGACCTTTAACTATTCCGGGCATATCAATTGAGCACCAAGTAAGGTGTGCGAAGCGTAATTCGCCTTGAACTTCTTAAATCATGCAGACCTACGGAAACCCTGACGTCACCTATGGGTGGTGGGCTGGTAATGCTGGGGTCACCAACCGCTCAGGAAAATTCATTGCAGCTCATGCCGCTCATACAGGCCTGATTGCATTTGCGGCTGGTGGAAGCACCCTATGGGAACTAGCTCGATATAACCCTGAGATCCCCATGGGACATCAGAGTTCGATATTTCTAGCTCATTTAGCATCTATAGGTATTGGCTTCGATGAAGCTGGTGCTTGGACAGGTGTTGGTGTTGCTTCTATTGCAGTTGTTCACTTGGTTCTCTCCATGGTTTATGGAGCTGGTGGACTTCTTCACTCTGTGTATTTTGTTGGAGATATGCAGGACTCAGAGGTACTCCAGGCAAGAAAATTCAAACTGGAATGGGATAACCCTGATAACCAGACCTTTATTCTTGGCCACCATTTACTGTTCTTTGGTGTAGCAGTTATTTGGTTTGTTGAATGGGCAAGAATTCATGGAATTTATGATCCTGCAATTGGCTCAATTCGACAGGTTGAATATGACCTGAATTTAAATGCTATTTGGAACCATCAGTTTGATTTTCTAGCCATAGATAGTCTTGAAGATGTAATGGGGGGCCATGCGTTTTTAGCTTTCTTAGAGATAACCGGTGGTGCATTTCACATTGCCACTAAACAAACTGGTGAGTACACCAAATTTAAAGGTGCAGGTCTTTTGTCAGCCGAAGCAATTCTTTCATGGTCACTAGCAGGTATCGGCTGGATGGCTATTATTGCTGCTTTCTGGTGTTCACAAAACACAACTGTATATCCAGAAGCTTGGTATGGAGAGACTTTGATCTTGAAGTTTGGAGTTGCTCCTTATTGGATTGATTCTGTTGACTTACCTTCAGGAGGAGCTTTCTTTGGTCATACAACTAGAGCTGCATTGACAAATGTCCATTATTATCTTGGATTCTTCTTTATCCAAGGTCACTTGTGGCATGCCCTTAGAGCAATGGGATTTGATTTCAAACGTATTTTGAAAGAGCCTCTTCCAGCTCAACTTTATTGATTTAAAACGAAAACCTAAAAAAGGAAGGAGATAATTTTTATCTTCTTCCTTTTTTTCATGCTTATTTAAAATTTGGTTTTTTTTTCGAAAGTTTTTATGCTTTCCCAACAAAAAATTCTTGGAAATTTCAAATCGATTACCAATAACTTTTTTTTACACGATGAATCCTTCCAATTCTCTTCTTTCCCTAACTAGGGCAAGGAAGTTGATTGTATTGGAAACTAGCTTATTTGGGCATTTCTTACGTGATGCGATGAATTTGAGTTTTCAAGTGCTGACTAAATTTCTTACAAATAAGTCAAACTAAATAAAGACCTTTAACTATTCTGCACATATTAATTGAGCAACGTGTAGTCTGCATCCATATTTCGCCTGTATCGCTTAAAAAATTATGCAGAGCTATGGAAATCCAGACGTTACCTACGATTGGTGGGCTGGTAATTCTGTGGTCACCAACCGCTCAGGCCGATTTATTGCCTCCCATATTGGGCATACAGGCTTAATCGCATTTGCGGCTGGTGGAAGCACTCTTTGGGAACTTGCTCGTTATAACCCTGACATCGCGATGGGACATCAGAGCTCGCTTTTCCTTGCTCACTTAGCTTCTATAGGAATTGGTTTCGATGAAGCTGGGGCTTGGACAGGTGTAGGAGTAGCAGCAATTGCTATCGTTCACTTGATTTTGTCCATGGTCTACGGCGGTGGGGCTCTTTTACATGCAGTTTATTTTGAAGCTGATGTTCAAGATAGTGAAGTAACGCAGGCAAGAAAATTTAAATTGGAATGGGACAACCCTGATAACCAAACTTTTATTCTTGGACATCATTTATTTTTCTTTGGTGTTGCATGTATATGGTTTGTTGAATGGGCAAGAATTCATGGAATTTATGATCCTGCAATAGGAGCGGTTAGACAAGTTAATTACAATCTTGATCTGACAATGATTTGGAATCGCCAGTTTGACTTCATTACTATTGATAGTCTTGAGGATGTAATGGGTGGTCACGCTTTTCTTGCATTTGCTGAATTAACCGGAGCAACCATACATATGGTTGCGGGTTCAACAAAATGGGAAAACAAAAGACTTGGTGAATGGAGTCGGTATAAGGGTTCAGAGTTGCTTTCAGCAGAAGCTGTTCTTTCATGGTCATTAGCAGGTATTGGCTGGATGGCAATTGTTGCAGCTTTCTGGTGCGCTAGTAACACCACTGTTTATCCAATTGAATGGTTTGGAGAGCCTCTTGAACTTAAATTTGCAGTATCACCTTATTGGGTGGATACAGGAGATTTGTCTGATGCGACTGCATTTTGGGGGCATAGCACTAGAGCTGCTTTGTCTAATGTTCATTATTATTTGGGCTTTTTCTTCCTTCAAGGTCACTTCTGGCATGCTTTAAGAGCTTTAGGGTTTGACTTTAGAAAAGTTCCTAGTGCAATTGGAAACCAGAAGGATGCAACTACATTGGTTGAAGGCGCTGGTTTTAATGGAAGAGCTCCTCGCTAATTCAACTAGATATTTTTATCTGAAAAGAAACCTCTCTTTTTTAAGAGGGGTTTCTTTTTTGTTGATTTTTTTGGCTCGATTTCTTTAGAAAACCTTTGTTTTTTGTGAAAAATGAAAGATACCTATAAAGACCTCTAACTATTCTGCGAAAAATAAAACTAATAATTGTAATCTGTTTAAAATTTTCGCCTTAATTTCCGAAATTATGCAGACCTACGGAAATCCAGACGTCACTTATGGGTGGTGGGTTGGCAATTCTGTGGTGACCAACCGTGCAGGCCGCTTTATTGGCTCACATGTTGCGCATACAGGATTAATTTGTTTTGCAGCTGGAGCAAACACTCTATGGGAAGTTGCCCGCTATAACCCTGAGATCCCAATGGGACATCAGGGCATGGTAAGTATCCCTCATTTAGCTTCTATTGGAATTGGTTTCGATGAAGCAGGAGTTTGGACTGGAGCAGGAGTTGCCACAATAGGCATCTTCCATCTGATCTTCTCCCTTGTTTATGGCACAGCTGGATTAGCTCACTCATTGCTATTTGATCCAGACTTGAAAGACGGTCCAATTCCAACCACCAATAAATTTAAATTGGAATGGGATAACCCTGACAACCAAACCTTTATTCTTGGCCACCATTTGATTTTCTTTGGTGTTGCGAATATTTGGTTTGTTGAATGGGCTAGATGGCATGGTATTTATGACCCTGCAATAGATGCTGTGCGAACTGTCTTCCCTGGCTATGGAGACTTTGGAATGATTTGGGGTCATCAATTTGATTTCCTTTCCATTGATAGCCTTGAGGATGTGATGAGCGGTCATGCATTCTTAGCATTTTTAGAGATCAGTGGTGGCGCTTGGCATATCGCTACTAAACAAATTGGTGAATACACCGAGTTCAAGGGCAAAGGACTTCTTTCAGCAGAAGCTGTTCTTTCATGGTCACTAGCAGGTATTGGCTGGATGGCAATTGTTGCAGCTTTCTGGTGTGCTACCAATACGACTGTTTACCCAGAAGCTTGGTATGGAGAAGTTTTAGAACTTAAGTTTGGAATTTCTCCTTATTGGATTGATACTGGAGACATGACAGGAGTTGTGAGTGGTCACACTTCTAGGGCATGGCTATCAAATGTTCACTATTATCTAGGTTTCTTCTTTATTCAAGGTCATATTTGGCATGCATTACGTGCCATGGGATTTGACTTTAGAAGAGTTTTAGGTTCTGTCGCATCTTTAGCTAATGCTTCAGAAGGTTAATTCATCTGATTCTTCAGACTGAATCTAATAAATGAAAAAGGCCTTGCTATTTGCAGGGCCTTTTTCATTTGAAATTTGTTCACATTTAAAACCCTAGCCAATTCAAGAGAATTTATAATTCTGATTAGTCTTTTCTATGCTTTATCCATAGCAAAAAAGATTATTTTTATGATTTTTAAATTAAAGATCTTTTCTT
>QCJQ01000018.1 GCA_003215935.1 Prochlorococcus sp. AG-409-D09 | reverse complement strand
AAAGCCTCAGCCGATCTTACTATTGCTCCTAAATTTTGAGGGTCTGTCAAACCATCTAAAGCAAGTATCAAAGGATTATCTCCAATTAAATTGCATGCTTTTATAAGGTCAACCAAGCTAAGAGTCTTTGAAGCAGCTGTTTGTAATGCAATGCCTTGGTGAACAGCACCTTTTGTTATTTGTCCCAGTCTTGCCCAAGTAACTTCTTCAACTAGAACTCCTGAAGATTTAGAGTCCTTTAGTAGTTGAAAAAATTTAGAAGAACTTCTTAATTCTGATGTACACCATATTCTATGTATTGGTCTTCCAGATTCGATTGCAGCTTGAGAAGAATGTCTACCCCAAATAAGATCATTAAAGGGTTCTAATAAAGAATTTTCATTTTTATAGTAAGAATATGAAATCTTATCTTCACTTCGATAATTAAAATCCCTCGAATTATTTGTTTTTATATTTTCAACATACTTGTCAGTTCTTCTCCCTCTTTCGTCAATCTTTGAATACATATTATTTTGTGCAAATTTGTCTCTATATCTATAATTTTTATTATTTTTCTTGTAATCAATTACTCTTTCCTTCGCATCTCCATTAGAACCTTTGTTATTACCATTAATCTTTATGTTTGATTCTGAATTTCTATTTTGATAAGAGTCCCTGGTTCTATTTCTTCCTTTAGATAAAGAAGATGAATTAAAACGATTTCTAGAGTTTCTAGAGCGGTTGTAATTATTGGAAGTTTTATCTGATCGATAACTCATTTGATTTAATTACTAATCACTGGTCAAAAGTAGGTTGCTCAATAAGCAACTCAAATAGTTGAGACAACCTGACAGGATTTTTTAAAAAAAGCCAGCCAACAATTGTCTCAAAACCTGTAGCCATAGCATAAGTTGCAGGATCACCATTTCGAGGTCCTCTGCCAGCTCTATTACGACCTCGGCGTACAAAATCCTTTTCTTCATCTGTTAAGTAAGGTTCTAAAAAACGAATTGCTTCTGCTTGAGCACAGGCTTTAACCTCAGAAACCACAGCCATATGTAAGTCTTTTGACTTTCCAGGCCGTTGTGAATATCTCAATCTTTGATGCAATTCCCAGACTGCATCTCCTAACCATGCCAACTGTATCGGACCTAAATCATCAGGAGATCCTGACGGTCTTAGTAAGAGTAACCAATTAGTCAAGCTAATAATTTACGGAGTGCTGTATTTAAATCAGGAGCCAAATTTAGAAACTCCTCTAAGCGAACCAATTTGATTGTTTGAATTACTCTTGGATTGCCAACAACCCCAAAAGAACGCTTGGACAAATTGCATTTCTTTGCTGTTTGAACCATCGCACCCAAACCAGAAGAATCAATAAAATCGATTTTTGTTAGATCAATAACAACCGGCAACTGATTGGACTCCAAAACATCATTAACAAATTTAATAAATTGTTTTTCAGAGTAAGCATCAAGCTGGCCTGTAAAAGAAAAAACCAAGCTTCCATTACGACGGTCAAATCCCCCCCGCAATGACACAGTAAGTCTTTGCAAATCCTTTATGGAATTAGCCCCCAATTACTTATCGACCAAAGTGTAGTTATAGAAATGAAACTAAACCACGTCTTTTCTTGTTTTTTCCATCAGAGAAACAAAATATTCGAAATGATGGTCTGCATCATGTGGGCCAGGACTAGCTTCAGGATGATATTGAATACCAAAAACAGGTCTATTAACCATCGCAATTCCAGCGACTGTTCCATCATTAAGATTTAAATGGGTGACTTCAACAGAATCTTTAGGTAAAGATTCAGGATCAATTGCAAAGCCATGGTTTTGGCTTGTAATTTCTAATCTTCCTTTGATTCCGCAAGGATGATTTAAACCTCTATGACCAAAAGGCAACTTAAAAGTATGTGCACCTAAAGCTAAACCTAAAATTTGATGACCTAAACATATCCCAAACATAGGGAGCTCTAATTTATTTATTAGGTCTTTAGTAAGATTAATTCCATGATTAACTGCTGAAGGATCTCCAGGTCCATTAGACAAAAAAATTCCTTCAGGTTTATATGTAAGAATCTCCTCTATACTAGTAGTTGAAGGAAGTACATTTACTTCGCAACCATGAGCTACTAATCTATTTAAAATAGATCTTTTTATTCCAAAATCAATTGCCACAACAGAGTAAGGGACATTTAAATTATTTACTATTCTTCTATCAAATTTAGCTGTCTTAACTGCATTCCACAAATAAGGTTTTTCAGTAGAAACTTTATCAGCCAAATTAGAACCTTTCATAGATGGTAGATTTTTAAGTTTCAAAAACAATTCACGAGGATCAAGATTATTTTGGGAACATATCGTGCCATTTATTGAACCCGTACTCCTTAAATGTCTTACAAGAGCTCTTGTATCGATTCCCCTAATACCTACTACTTTATTTAGCTTTAGCCATTTCTCAAATGTTGAAGTTGACCTCCAATTACTAGGTTTATTGGTAACTTCTCTTACGATAAGACCTTTTATAGATGGGGAATCAGATTCTTGGTCCTCAGCATTGATACCAGTATTACCAATTTCAGGATATGTGAATGTAATTAATTGTCCATAATAACTAGGATCAGTAATAACTTCTTGATATCCAGTTATTCCTGTATTAAAAACAACTTCTCCAAAAACAATATCCTTATAGCCAAATGAAATCCCTTCAAACAATGTTCCATCAGATAACAACAAAAACGCAGAATTGCTATTAGAGGAGGAGATCATAGAAAAGTGTTTATTTCGAAATAAAGAGAATTAACTTTTAAAGTTTAGGATTCTAGAAAATTCTTTAGTTGATTAAAAGTATTCCATGCAGCACCCGATTCTAAACAATTTAAAGATCTATTAATTCCTAAACCTAAATTAGTCTCTAAACCTGATACCCATAAAACTAAAGCAGTATTCAAAGCTACAACTTCTCGATGAGGCTTACAGCCTTCACCTTTTAATAATGAAGATAGGATCCTTGAATTAATTTCAAGGGTATCTCCTTTCAAATCTTCGTTAGAAGCGTATGAAAGACCCAAATCAGACGCATTAACTACTTCAGATTTAATAACACCATCTTCTAAAAAACGAAGCTGATTGGGCCCTTCTAATGAAGCTTCATCTAAACCACCAGCTCCATAAACAACTATTGCTCTTTTTAATCCAAGTAATTTGAGAGCTTCTGACATAGGATCAAGCAAATCAGGAGTTGCAACTCCTAATACTTGTGATGTAGGCCTTAATGGATTTACAAGGGGTCCTAATAAATTGAATATTGTTCTTACACCTAAGGATTTCCTTAAAGGAGCTAATTTAATTAAAGAAGAGTGCCAAGCAGGTGCAAAAAGAAAAGTAATATTGGTTTCCTCAATTGATTGAACAACTTTTTCTAAAGGAGACATTAAGTTAATACCAAGACCTTCTAGAACATCGGCCGATCCAACTTTGCCACTTGCACTTCGATTTCCATGCTTCGCTACTTTGACTCCACAAGCAGCGGAAACAAAAGAAACAGCCGTAGAGATATTAAATGTATTGGCCCCATCGCCGCCTGTACCACAGTTATCAACCATTTCAAAACCAGGAATAGAACAGGGAATTTTGCATGCTTCTTTAAGTACTTTTGCCATTCCAGAAAGTTCTTGACCAGAAACTCCCTTTACTCGCAGAGCAGCTAACAGAGCTCCTGTTTGAACTGAAGAAAAATCTTCATTTAGCCAAGATTGCATAACTAGCTGAGCTTGGTTTTCATCAAGATCTAATCCTTGAAGAAGATCTTCCAGAAGACTTGAAAAGGAAATCGATAAAGTCATTAAACTCAGAAAAAAACCCGGGTGCTCTGCACTCCGGGCCAGGTGATGGGGAACATATACTTAAATTACTTATAAATAATGAGATGGCGAGCACTTATAAAGTTTTTTTTTTGATTATTTCAACTTTCGGCTGTGTCAGATGTATCGAAACCTGATCCAATTACCTCTTTTGAAGGTTCACCAGGACGATATCCTGTTTTCCATATCGATTTAGCTTTGTTATTTAATGATTCATGTGTTAAATGCCATAAATTTAGAATTTTCTTCATATCATCTTTAAGGTCCTGAACACCTTCAAAATCTCTATATCTTATGAAAAGTCTTGCTAGGTCAACAATGTCATCGTCTTTTGGTGAAACAATTGCTAATAAACGATCGATATTTTCCCGATCAATCAAATAAAGTGGATGAGTTTGTTCCTGATCCATTGCACAAAAAATATAGATCTCATAATGGCCAACCCACATGAGAATATTTACATGTTAAAGCAACAAAGATAAAGAAATGTCTAAATTCAAACTTGGTCTTATAAAAAGATATCTTCGACCTCATTGGAAAGAATTAGCAATTGGTGCAATTTGTCTTGTTTTGGTAAATCTTCTAAGTGTTGTTATACCAATGGAGGTGCGCAAGGTAATTGATGAGCTTAAAACTGGATTTACTATTGATTTTGTTTTAAGGAATGCATTTTGGATTATTGCATTAGCTTCAATCATGGCAATTATCCGTCTGATTTCAAGGCAATTAGTATTTGGAGTTGGAAGAAAAATAGAAATAAATATAAGACAAAAATTGTTTGACAATATGCTTATTCAAGATCCCGGTTGGGTTCAAGATTTTGGTAGTGGAGAGGTAATAAGTAGAGCTACTAGTGATGTAGAAAACATAAGGAGATTATTAGGATTTGCAATATTGAGCTTAACTAACACATTTCTGGCATATACATTTACATTACCAGCGATGCTTTCAATAGATCCAATCTTAACTTTTTCATCAATAGCTTTATATCCAATAATGCTCGGAATAGTAGGTTTATTTGGGGGTAGAATGGTTAAACAAAGAAAGAAACAACAAGAGGCTTTATCTAAATTAAGTGAATTAATACAAGAAGATCTTTCAGGGATAAGTGCAATTAAAATTTATGGTCAAGAGAATTTCGAAAGAAAGGCATTTTCAAAATTAAATAATAATTACAGAGACTCTGCAATAAATCTTGCAAGAACAGCAAGTACTTTATTCCCACTACTACAAGGCATATCTTCTATATCATTACTTTTATTAATCAGTATTGGAAGCATCCAATTAGAAAGAGGAGCAATAACAATTGGAGGATTAGTAGCACTTATTCTTTATGTAGAAAGGCTAGTATTCCCAACAGCATTGCTTGGCTTTACCTTAAATACTTTTCAACTTGGACAGGTAAGTTTAGGAAGAATTGAAGAAATTTTAAATAAAATACCATCTATAAAAAACGCCAAGAATCCTATAGTATTAAAACATAAATTGAAAGGAATTCTAGAAGCAAATTGTTTAAATATTAGTTATGAAGATAATAAACGAAAAATAATAAAAGATGTTTCATTTAAAATCAATGAAGGAGAAATTGTTGCTTTAGTTGGACCTGTTGGATGTGGAAAAACTACTCTTGCTAGAGCAATAGGTAGGATGGTAAAAGTTTCAAATAATCAATTATTTATAGATGGTAATGATATTGTTAATCTTCGTTTAAAAGATCTAAGAGAAAATATTGCTTTAGTACCTCAAGAAGGATATCTTTTCACAAGCTCATTGTCAGAGAATTTAAAATATGGCAAGCCCGATGCTTCAAATAAAGAAGTAGAGGAATCTGCGATAAAAGCTAGAATGCTTGACGATATAAAAGGATTCCCAGATGGATTTAATACCTTAGTAGGAGAAAGAGGTATCACCTTAAGCGGAGGACAAAGACAAAGGACTGCATTAGGTAGAGCTTTACTTATAGATGCACCAATAATTGTTTTAGATGATGCTCTGGCAAGTGTAGATAATAAAACTGCTGCATTAATTCTCAAAAACATAAAACAACAAACTAATAAAACTATTCTTATGATCAGCCATCAATTATCAGCAGCTGCGGCCTGTGATCGTATTCTTGTAATGAATGACGGCAGACTTGTTCAAGAAGGAGACCACAGTTGTCTAATAAAAACAAATGGTCTATACAAAAGTCTTTGGGAAAGAGAGCAAGCAACAGAAATAATAAACTAACATTAGTAATTACATCCTATTAACATTCATAAACATCTTCTTAATAAAGTCTCAAGTACTGTAAAAAGCTTTTAATTTTGAATGAATTAATAATATTGAGATTAAATTATGAGTCAGCCAAAATACTTAGTTCGCTGCGATCTGTCATTTGGAGATATATATATTCAAATATTAGCTTGGATGGGAGTCATCTTTGCAAGTTTAGCTGCAGGGTTAAGTCTAATGGGCTCATCAAGACCTATTTTTGCCTTAGTTGGTGTTGGATTGATATTGGTATTAAGTTTACCTTTCTTACTATTTGCATTTGTTACAACTCTCCTAAATAATATTAGAATAGAAATAAATGAGAGTAATTAATCAATTAAATAAGATCAATGTTAAATAAATTATTTGGAAATTCAAAAGAAACCACAAAGGGAGAGGGTAAACCCTTGCAAGTCAAACATGAAATACTTAATTCTCTTTTAAATAAAAATCTTAGTATTGACGAAGAGGAGGTATTATTTGGTTGTGGTTGCTTTTGGGGAGCGGAAAAGGCTTTCTGGAGATTACCGGGAATAGTAACTACCTCTGTAGGATATGCAGGAGGAGCAATAGAAAATCCTACATATCAGCAAGTTTGTTCAGGTAAAACAGGTCACACTGAAGTTGTAAGAGTTGTTTGGAATAAAAATATTATTGATATTAGTGATCTACTAAAACTATTTTGGGAATGCCATGATCCAACTCAAGGTAATAGGCAAGGAAATGACCAAGGTAGTCAATATAGATCAGCTATATATACATATAAATTATTACATTCAAAAAAAGCAGAAGCTAGTCTTTATAGTTATCAAAAATCTCTTAAAGATAAAGGATATGGAAATATTACTACTGAGCTAAATAATAATATAAAGTACTATTTTGCAGAAAGTTATCATCAACAATACCTAGCTAAAAAAGGAGCCAGGCCTTATTGTTCAGCAATGCCAACTAATGTAAGGCTAATAGATTTCGAGGGTGCAGACTTCAAATTAAGTAAAAGAATTTGGGAAAACTATGATTGGGATACAAATCATTGTGTTTTAAGATCAGATAATAACCCTATAGTTATTTAGAGATAGAAATGAAAGATTCAATGTCAGACAACAATGTCATCATTATCATTTTTACTAGCATATTAATTGTATTCTTTTTAATTTACACAACATTAGATCATAAAGTTTTAAATAACGACTCAATGCAATGGAGAGAAGGTAATATTAAAACAGAATCACTATTAGAAATATAAGTGAATTACTCATATGTAAGAAATTATATTCTATTTCATAATGACAAATAAATCTATTTTAACAAGAAAAATATGAACAAGGAAAACAATAAGGATATAGAAAAACTTAGGCTAAATATCTATGGATTATTAGCAATATTAATTGTAATTATACCTGAATGGTTTGCTGAGTTAGCCTTAAGAGTTGGATATAAAGATATTAATAACATTCAAATCAAAAAAGGGGCATGGAATAAATATCCTTCTCTAAAATTAGCATCTATGAATACAAAGGAGCTCAGAATACTTGCTAATAAGTTGAAAATTTTTGGATATTCTTCTGATACAAAAGCGATTCTTTCAAAAAGAATACTTAAAAGATTAAAACGAAGAAGAGCTAGGAAGATTCTTAAAGAAATAGGAGAATGGAATGCTTTATGATATTTTAAATTTACGGGACGTAGCGCAGTTTGGTAGCGCACCACTTTGGGGTAGTGGGGGTCGTGGGTTCAAATCCCGCCGTTCCGATAACTATTATAAAATATATTTTCAACTAAAATTTCTAGAAACATAGATAAAATAAATATTTGCTAATTATTAAGAAAGGATTGGATTAATTTCAAAGTACTTATCAGAACAGATAAAAAAACAAATATCGTTATGCAAACAACCAAAGTAACCACCCAATTAGGTAAAAGTATTTCACCAAATGAATACGAAAGAAGAAACATAGGGAAGTTAATAGTTAATATATAATAAACGAATTTAATATAGACTGATAGAATATCATACAAATTTATATTGGTAGGTTATGCAAGATGGAGAAAGGCTAAAAGTGAAAATCCAAAGATGATTCGATATGATATAAAAATCCATGTATTATTAGTTTTTAAAAATTTTAAAAATAAATCAATAGCATACCAAGAAGAAATAAAGGATGACAATAATCCCAATACAAGTGAAAATATTTCACCTAAAGAATAATTAATTGAAAAAGAGTTTAATTCTACTAGTCCTGCCAATGTTATTGAAGGTATTCCTAAAAGAAAAGAAAATCTAGCTGCAGATTCTCTTTCCCATCCTGTAAACAAAGCAGCTGTTAAAGTAACGCCTGATCTGGATGCTCCAGGGAAAAATGATAATATTTGAGCTAACCCAATAAATAAACCATCGATAGGTACTATTTTTTGTAAGTATTTTAATTTAGAGCCAAATTTCTCAGCACATCCAAGGAGAGTAGCCATAATAATAGATACATAAGCAATAGAAGTAGTAGATCTGATAACAGAATCTTCATAACCTACCCAATAAGTTTTAATTAAAAAACCAACAACTACTATTGGTAAGGTTCCTATTAGTACAGCAGCACCCAACCTAGTATCAAAATCTAATGAGGGATTTTTATAGCGAAAAGTCTTTTTTAAACCTCTCAATATTATTAATATCTCACTTTTAAAATAAAAAATCACAGCAAGGATACTACCTAGCTGCAAAATTGCTGAAACAGAAAAGCCAGGGTCTTCTAATCCAAAAATTAACGGTATAATTTTAAGATGAGCCGTACTACTAATTGGTAAGAATTCTGTAAGACCTTGTATTAAACCTAAAAAAATCTTTATTAGACAGTCAAATAGAAATAATTCACTGTTATTAGCTAATAACAAAAGATACACCTAAAGAATATTAGTAATTTAAATTTAATTGTATTGTTTCTAGCAATTTAATGTCTATATTTAAATTAATCTAACAAAATCCATCATGAAAAATTTTACTCGATATAAATTTTCATTCTTAATATCAATATTAACATTATTTGGAATCTCAACTACTGCTAATGCTCAATACTGGTTAGTAATAGGTAGCTATAGACAAGGCCCAGGCGCAAAACCAACTGTTAGTGGGATTACAAGTCCCTCGTTATTTGCCATTCCGATGAAATCAAAAAATATTTGTGAAGAAGCTGGAAATAAAATATCTAAAGACATTTATATACCAGTGTGGCAGTTCGACAACAAATGGACATGTATTTATTCAGGTAATTAAATCTCTAATCAAGACAATTAATAAGTGAATCTACCTTTTTACGTCATGAGCACAACCATCTCCCTTATAATTATCACTGTCATAAAATCCATTCCTAGTTCCAAAATAAGCTGTCAACACTACAAAAGGTATAGATACCCATATTAGGAATGAAGATAAAATCATATTTAATTTTTATTTAATATAGTCATTATAAATTAAATTTAATGTAAATTTGAGAAATTCATCACAATTAAAAAAGAGTATTAAATAAATCTTGATAGTACAGGATCTATAGCGAATTTAATTATCACGGCTGATATTAATATCCATGAAAATAAAAAAGCGAAAAACAAACGTGATCCTATAAACAAAGGTTGAAAATAATTTCTACCTCCAATCCTTTCTAACTGATTCTTACATTCAGCTACTTGCGCCTTAGAAAGCTTAAAATAATCAGAAGAAGGAAGTTTACTTTCAATAAATAAATCATGTAATTGACTTTTAATAAGCTCAGCTTTACTAGACTGTAGAGATGCTATTAGTATTCCTGGCTTCAAGCTTTTCTTAGTTTTCTCTAAATTTGATGTGAAACCTATATTATACAATCCTTCGATTTTAAATAAATAAACATGTAAGCTCATAAAAATAAATTCAAATTATTTATATCAGTATAAGCATAACTCTTTAATTTGGTATGATTATAAAATTTTTATCACCCTAAAAAAACATTAATAAAACTTTTACTTATTATTGCCAATCCAAATTAAACGACGTTTTTGATTTAAAATACTCAAAACATCGCATTCAATATTATTTAATAATGAGGTTGGAATACAAGTACTAATCATACGTAGAAAATCTTGAAGGGCCCTACCTTTAAGGCTTGCTCCTCGTTTAATGTACATATTATTTTCCTGTTCGATTTTCCATTGATAAGTATATCTAAAAAATTCAGACTTAATGTGCCATACTCTACTAAGTTTCTGCCATATAGGTAAATAAGTATGCAAATTATTTAAAACTATCTTCTGATATTCCTTTTCCTTTTCTGTCAATATTAATGGTGAAGTATTTTGTTCGTTATCATCTTGATTTATATATTGATCAGGATTACAACCAACAAACCAACCTTCTAATATTAAAATTTTCGAATATGAACGATCCCATCCCTTTCGATCTCCAGAGCCATTTCTAAGTGATTTATCATAGATTGGGCATAAGATTTCACCACTATTAAGAAATCTATGAATAGATTCGAAAAGGATGTCCATCGAATGACTTCCTGGAATACCTCTGGGTACATTCCAAGGATTATTTTTCAAAGCAATTTGCATTTCGTTAGCAGGCAAATAAAAATCGTCTAGAGAAATAGCTTTTACAGGCCAACCCAAATCGATACAAATGCACTCTATCCATGAAGCTAAAGTAGATTTTCCACATCCAGGTAATCCCGAAATTCCTATAACAAAATTTCGCTTATCTACTTTTAATAGATTTTCAATATCAGTCAGTAAAGGTAGTGCTAATCCCCAAAACCAATCATAATTAATACCGACAGGGAAAGAATTTTTCGAAAATTCAGGATATTTATTTTCTATCCAATATTTTGACCAGTCCCTAATTTCCCAGCCTAATGTAGTAATGAGTTCTTCATAAATTTCAAAAGGAAATAAAATTTCAGAAGATTTCCTATAGTTATGTGGACTAATAAGAAAATTTCTAGTATCTGTATTCATAATTAAATATTATTATCTATAGAGTTTATATATTTTCTAACACTATATGACCATCCTTTTGCATGAGCATAGGGAGATAAGTGATAAGAACCATTTTTAATTCCTTTAATTAACGATTTATTTGCTCCATTTTTACCAGGGATAACAATAGAATAATCAGCGGCATCTAATAAAGGGATATCATTATGTGAATCTCCTAGGGCAAGTACCTTAACGTTGTTCTTACCTAATCGATTTTTTAATATAGAAATTGCTTTTCCTTTATTACTTGACTGAGAAAGCATGTGAGACATTAAATTACCCTGAAAAATGCAAACATCATATTTGGATGAAATGAAAGATAATTTATGCTTAACAGATTCTGGTGGATTAAGAAATGGAATACTCCATTTTCTATCAATTGCTCTAGTTATGAATTCGCCTTTAAGTCCAGTTAATGATTGTATTTCATTACAATTTAAATGTGATAAAGGTCTTAATTTATATCCTATATCATCTGAAATTTTGTCAAATATAGAAAAAAGATCATTAGTTGACTTTCCTATTGGGATTTCGATTTCTCGAGAGTCAGATAAATAATATGCTGCTCCTCCATTTTCAACAATAAAAGGATCAGTAAGTTCATTCTCCTCTCTAAAATATCTGACTTCTGAAGCTGTTTTACTTGTACAAGGGATTATTGGTATCCTATTATCTTTTAACCACTTTATTGTCTCAATAGCTGGAGATATATCATAATTATGATCCATTAATGTGCCATCCAAATCAGTAACTATCCATAAATTTTTATTAGCTTTAAAATTCATTTAGTTGAGTCTCTTAAGCCATAGAACATCATATGGCTTTAATTCTATATTACACGATAAGTATTTTTGATCATTAAGACAATTAATTAAAGGAGTTATCTCTAATTTAGAATTAATTTGTAAATCCTTATCTAAGGAAAGATTAATTTCTGAATTTGTAACATTATGTACGGCCCATATCATTTCATTACCTGTACCTCGAGCAATTATTATAAGTTCAGAAGAATCCTTAGATAAACATTTCATTGGTGAATCTGGATGAAACGCAATTAATTGCTTTCTAATATTCATATATTTATTTAAATTATTTATTGAACGACTATTGAAAGATTCCAAATCTTTTAATTTAATAGCTAATTTATCAATGTTAAATCTTTCACGATTTAGATCTCTTCTTTGACCAGTTAATGAAAACATTTCATAGTCATTCTCAGAACATAAAATTGTTGGCAAATAAAAAGCAGGAATACCTTTTAAGGACATTATAAAAAGCTGACTTAATATATATCTCTCAAATTGCATATCATCAGTATGAACGTCATCATTTGCCATTGCACTCCACCAGCTAATATTTAATTCATAAGGTTGATCTTCACCATTCTCTAGTCTTCTATGACTAATTAAACCACCTCTTTTTTCAGCACAAACCAATAATTCATGAATTCTTTTATTATCCATTAAGCCCTCTAAAGGTCTAAGACCTATACCATCATGTGATGAGCTAAAGTTTAAAAGAGTTGTACCTGAAGGAAGTTTAGGGAAATTAGATAGCCACTTATTTAAAAGATCCGCATTACTACTAAATAAACATTCCAATAAAAGTGGAGGAAGAGAAAAGTTATAAGCTATATGAGATTCATTACCATCAATTAAATAACTTAGGTTTTGACCTTGAGGAAGATTAGTCTCTGTAATTAATATATTTTTTCCGGATAAATTATCAATAATATAACGTAAAATTTTTACAATTTTATGGACTTCATCAAGATTTAAGCAGGTAGTACCTTTTTCCTTCCATATAAATGCTATTGCATCAAGTCTTAGCCAACTTATACCAAATTTAAAATATCGAAGAATTACTTTTACAAATTCAACTAATATATATGGATTTTTCCAATTTAGATCAACTTGATCAGGACCAAATGTAGTCCAAACCTTTTTCAATCCATCAACTGTATTAAAATTAGTAAATAAACTAGAGTTTCTTGGTCTTACTACAATATCCCAACCGCTTTCTTTAATAGGAGAAATTATAAAATTCTTTCCTGGAACATTTGAATGAATAAATTGATTGACCCAGGGGTGAGAGGATGAAATATGATTTACAACAAGATCAGCCATCAATTTCCTATTCTTGGAAAGTTCTTTTAAATCATTCCAATCACCTAAATGAGTCTCAACTTCCTCAAAACTCGCAACTGCAAATCCACCATCACTTGTTGAAGACAAAAAAGGCAGAACATGGACAATAGACGATAAATTATATAATTGATTATTTATAAATTCTCTTAAAGTCCTTAAAGTGAATTCTTCTTTTCTTTGAACTGTGTCAGCATAGGTGATCAAAACAACTGTAGAGGAGTCCCAAATATCACTAGATGCATTATTATTTAATTTCTTATTTAAGCTTTTTTCAATTAATAAATTAATATTTGATGAGATAATTTCTAGTTCATTTCTGGAGTGCTCCTTATAAATATCCTGGAGCATTTCTGTAAGTATGGATACATTGTTAACCACTTAACTTCAAGCAAGTTAGATAAGGATGGATATTATTCTCATAATAGAGAATAATATTTATTAAATCAGGAAATTTCAACCTAATTTCAAACTAGCATTTTTTTTAAATATGTGCAAAATCCTGCATTAATCATAAATCTTCTAAGATTATTGGCAATATAAAGTGTTATGAAATACAAAATAATAAATAGGGCTGGAAGAAAAGTTAATTATTTATTATAATATTTCAAGAAAGTTTTACTTAAATTATAAACGTATATATTCATATAGATCTTAACAGTAATGTTGTACCAACAACTATACAAATAAATTCAAAGGCTTTTTTAACAGTAGAGTTGCCATTCACTAATGAGATATGGGCACCAAAATATCCACCTAATAAGGAGCCAATAGTTAACATAGGAATCCAACTCCAATAAATATGACCTTTTAATCCTAATACAATTGCACCTGTAATATTCCAAAAGAAACCAACAAGAATTAAAGTATAACCTACTGCAGATACATAAGAAAGTTTAAAGGTTCGAACAAGCAATATGGTAACAAATAATCCAGATCCAGAAGAAAGTGAGCCATTCAGAATACCAATAATAAATAGGCCAATACTTCCAATTAAATAACGAATTTTACTATGCATTATAAATGAATTGTCATTAGAAAAATTATCATTAAATACCGAATAAAAACCAAGCGATAGAGTAAGAACACCCAACAAAATTGAACCTATCTTGTCAGGGAAGGTAATTGCTAAATTTGCTCCTAAAAATACACCAGGCAAACCAAATAATAAAATATATAAAACAAACCTGATATCTAATTTTTTATGTTGCAAATGTCTGGTAGTAGCTCCAATGCCCAGAAATACACTAGCAACTTTATGTGTAGCTAGTGCTGACGAAAAAGGCAATCCCAAGAACAAAAGTGAAGGTAATTGTATTAAACCAGCACCACCACCTGCCAAAGCAGATAAAGTGTTCGAAGCGAAAGCTATAAAACCTATAAGTAATTGATTAAAAAAATCATAGAAGTAAATCATAATTTTGTATTTTCATTTATTTAAGAATATTTATTCTAAAATAGCGGCGTTTAAAAAATTATGGTTTATTTTCACACCTAATCAAATCAATACTATTGGGATGATCATGAATATATTTATTAAATTCCATGGCTAGGATTCTGGCTTCATATGCATCTGAAGCATAAAAACAATTTTCTAGCCGTATATTCTCACATGTTCTGTAATGCACAGTATATGCTCTTAACGATTTATCTCTTCCAAGTAATTTTGTTTTAGGCATCAGACCTCAAAACATATATTTATATTAATGCCTCTAATCGAAGAAATAATCTACAGATATCTTGTAATGAATACATGAAGAATATTTTATTTATAAAACCCAAGCAAATGTATTCATTTATACATTAAATAATAGAAAGAAGAATTTTTAGTCTATAATTTAAATAAAATGAATTTCTTATCGCAAATAGATTTAGGCTCTAGTATTCTATTTATTGCAGTTATAGCTGGACTAATAGGTACTGCTTTTGTAATTTTACGATTTGCTATAATTGCTATTAATTTTTTATTATTTAAATTCAGTGGAAATTCTAAAAAAAATAAATGATAATAATTAACTAAAAATGACGTTGATATTTCTGATTAGGATTTTATTTTAATATAAAATTAATCAAATACCATAGTTCATTTAAATAAGAGAGAGTTTTCGTGTTAGATTAAAGATATACTGATTTATCAAGGAATGGAGGCAATTGATGCGATAGATCTTGGTTCAGATGTAAATATCTCAACTGAGCGCGTAAAAGAGCGTATATCTCAAGATTTAATACAAGAACTACGCAAAAAACCTAATGGGACAGTAATTGACTACAAAATTACAGATGGAAGAGATATTGGATACGTTATTAAATTAATTTCTGGAAAAAAAATATGGGTGTTTAAAGATGAAATTCTTGAATATCCAGTAAATATTTACCAAAAAGATATCTCTTCAGAGGAATTATTATTAAAAAATATATATAAAAGCTTTACTGCTAAAATCTCAGGCCAATCAGGAGCAAGTAAAATAACAGGAAATTCAAATTTAATTGAAGTTTTAAACCCAAAAAACTTTCTACAATGGATATTATACGTAACATCTGATATTTTTTAGTTAAATGGATCCCTTTAATCCTGCTATTAACTATGGGCCAAACGATGCGGGCGTCTCAGCTATTTCTATTGCGCTTGTAATAATTTCACTAATTATTGGTATATGGGCTATAGGAGCTCTATATAATTTGATAATTAATTTTTTTGAAAATAAGGAATAAAAAATATAAATTATATTTCTATATAATATAATTTAATTTAGGTTAATTTAGTAAAATATAAAGTTATTCAGTAATTCTTATATTTTTTTACCTCAAGGGAAAATAAAAGCAAATAATTCATTTATCAATTCTCTTCACATATTATCAAAACAAATACATAGCTTGTATAATATGCTGCAGGTTCAACTTTAATCTAATGTTTGCGTCATTGATGGTACATGAATGGGCAACGCCTCTAAGTATGAGTGCTCCAGTTGCAGGCCTATTAACCGTAGGAGGATATATATGCTATTGGAGAATTGCTAGAAAAAGATAAATATAGTATTACTTGATATTTATTACAGTATATTTATACTATTAAAAAATGATTAAGTATATTTCAATTTTAACTATAATATTTTATTTTGATACTTATATTTCAATTTCTCATATATACAATAACAGAGATATTAAGGAAAAGGAAACTTCTATTTGTTATGAAAATGGAAAAAAAAATGATGAGCCAATGTGTAAAGGCTAGTTTAATAAATTATTTTTACCACATAGGTTTTCTAATATGTAAATCACCTAAATAGATGTTAGGTCTAAAAGAATGTAGATATTCAAGTTTTTTTATACAAGCGAAAGAATCACCCCTTAACCCAAGATTTGCGTTCCCACAGAGTAAATAATGACTTTCGTAAAAATTTAAAACACCTATATATTTCTTCCATAATTTCTCATTTCTATAAGTATCTATCCAAAAGTCAAAAATTTCTTCCAAGATTTGAAGTGGCAAATCATATGAGATTTCATCTATCTCATTAGTCATAATAAAGCCATCATGCCGACAAAGTAAAATTATATTATTTATATTCCTGTTAATTACATCCCTAATGACTAATGCTGCCTTGTACCCCAATAATTCTTTTCTATAACACTCTAAATATTGATTATTTATTTCATTAAGCGGTTTTTCAATATCGAATATATCGATTTTCCAATAGCCAATACCATTCTTGACCCCTGATACTAACAATAAATTTACTTTATCATAAATTGACAATGAAATAAACAATGAAGATTAATTAAATCATACTAATAAATTTATAAAAACTCATTTAATAAAATAGATATTTAATAATAAGCATATAGAATATGATTTAAATAGGTATAAATACTAAGAGCGCTTTGACAACTGTCCGTACTTGACTTGAACAAATAATTTCATGTTTCATTATTTAATTAGAATTAATAAATGAAATGAGAATGGGATACAGGAAAATTTATAAATACTATCCATTTGAAAATGAAATTGGATTGTCATCCTATGACCTTGCTTTAATTGCAATTGCTAAAAAATATAAAAAGAATAAAAGTATTCGGAAAGAGGATTATGAAAAGCTTCTATCAGAGTAAACAATTAAATAAGTTCATTTGATTATTTTAATATTAATAAAATAAAGAACTTACTTTTACATGCTGATAGTTATGATACATTAAATTACTTTTTATATTCATTATTAGAAACAGTTTATATGTTATTTAAGAAAAAAATCGAATTTAGATGAACTTTAAAAAACAGATTAGAATATTTCTCAAATCTTATCCTTACAATTAATTATCTTAAATAACTAATGTCATTAATAATTTGTTAAATGCACAATTAATAGATTTATTATTCTATTTTTTGTAAAATAAAATCAAAACCTAACTGGCTAAAATTGAATAAGTATAACAAATTATAGTTAATCAAGAGAATTTAAATGATAGTTTGAATTACCAATATATAAATTTTATTCCTATAAATAGATAATTAAATGTTAGTATTAAATAACTCTCGCCTATAAATCATATCTTTATGCTATATAATTATATCAACTAAATTTAGCATATTTTGACACCACAAATTGACCATCCCATATTACTGATTTTATTCCATGTATTATTAGGATACATTATAACAATTAGCTTTGACTGGAATTGGATACCCCTTACACCCGAAGAAAAGAAGAGAGGACCATCAATTGATGAATTACGCTCTAAACTATTTAAATAAATACTGAATAATGATTATATTTATTAATGAACAATTTACTTTCAGGTTAAATTGAATAAAAAACATTTTATTATTAACTTCTAATATTTATAATAAATAATAATTTATGTATAAAGTAAGAAAACATTTAGTTACAGAAGCTTTATATGAATACACATTTAATAATTTCATCTAATATTATGTTAATGATAAAGATAATAACTTCAAGAATCAAACTAAATAGTACCCTATTGTTATGGTGCAGTTTGCTGACTACTCTACTATAACCATATAACTTAAATGGCTTAAAGAATAATGACTAATGGAGCTTTAACAGTAAAGAGGGATATCGTAGAAATACTCAAAAAAACCATTATAAGGTCAAAATAAATTATATGTAACATCATGAACTACACAAATAACAAATTTGATGCATAATTGTTATGTAGCAACCGCTACCAAAAACGTTCAACTCGCTACAATGCGAGCCGCATTACGACTTAAGCCAAGGAACGGGGACTTAGGTCAATATTCGGGATCAAAATCATGACTACACTTCTCTATCGAGGCAAAAGCTACGTTCAACACAAAGCAGCATTAAAGAAAAAAGACTGTATTGAATTAACTTATCGCAGACAGCACTACAATACCTGCAAAGAAAAAGCAAATAAAGAAGTTAATTCTCAATTATCTTATAGAGGCATTAATTATCAAAAATAGCAAAATAATAGACTATATTCTATTTGAGCTTTAAAAAGACCTGTTTAGGTATTCAATCTAAACAGGTTTTTTTATAACCTCTCGTTAAGAAAATTGCATATAGCTACTAAATACTCTTGAATTAACGAAATAAATTTATTATGAAAAATCATTATGAATCATCTAGTAGCTACATATATAGATTTTATTCAATCTATAGGGATAATACTTATTTTTTTTATATTAACAATTTTATTAACTAAAATAACCAAGAGAAAGAAAGAAATTATAGAAGTTCAAATTAAACAGGAACTTTAGGTATAATTAATAAATTATTTAAATTAAACTACTAAGATTGTAAAATTTATAAGATTGTTTATTTTCTACTGAATTATTTTTATTCCTTTCTTCAACAGTTCTATGAGAAAGAACCCATGGACCACCTTTGTGTAAAGGAACAAATTCATCACTATAAAAACATATCCCCTTTAATTTCTCTCCTGTCTTATCGTCAAAATATTCACTCGTATACGACTTACTAATATATCCTCTCCCTGTATGAATAACCTCTTTAGTAGAAATAACTATTAATTTGCCATGAATATGACGATGTACCAAAGTCACAACATTATCTTTAATATGATATTTATCACCTTCACATTTTCCACCAACTAATACCTCAACAGCTTCTCCCTTCAATTCTCGATATCTAAATGTATTTTGACCATGTGTTTGATTAAATGATCTTCTAACTCGATGAATAGCAACTTCCCATAATTGCGCGGCAATAGCATTGGTTATATTTTTATCTTGTATATCATTAACTGAGGATTTAAAATCTGAAGCTAGAGTAAAATTACCTTGGGCCTCCTTAATTCCATTTGACCAGGAACAACGGCCTTTATAACCTAAAAATCCTGTATCCCAAGTATATCTATTTTCATAGGCTAACTGGAATAGTTCAGTACAATCATGAGGTTGATTCACTGTTTTGAGTAATTAAAATTTCATAATTATTTTAGTCAAAAATTTTTATGGAAATTTAGTTTTAGGATTTATTTACTCTTGTTGTTAGAGAAGCAATAAAACTTTAATTTATTAAATTCTGAATTTTATATGGATTTACAATAGAGTCCTAATAAAATAAATATTTAACTCCTATGGTTGCAAATCTGATAAGCCGCAACAAAAGATTCTTCTTCAGGTGTTAAAACCTTGCTACGTGCTAATGTTTTAATTTCTTTTTTAGCTAGAATAACGCAACGGTTCTTGTTTTTTGCATCTTGAATTAATGGAGAAATATAAAGACTTAGTAATATTGCAATACCACCATAACCTATAAGCTTTCTATGGTTTTTCCACCATTCATAAGAATCCAAATTAAGAATTTTCTTAAAGTCCATAATGAATAAATTGTATTATATAATAATACCATTATTTGGAAAGATATTTATATTATTATAATAAATAATTTTTTACCAACATGTTTAATTTTCAAAATAAAAAATGTTTATTAATTAAAATGAAAAAAGTTCTTATATATAATTTATTAATTGTCATCAATACCTTGCGCTTTACGGTTAAGTGAAACGCCAGAAAATCCAATTAAAAGTATAATGAAATAAAATGTTATAGCTAAAGCTATGGCCGCACCAAATATCAATAAATAATTCATAATAATTTTATAAGACTATTTTATATTACTTGAAATTAACTATTTTTTAAAAATTTCTTCTAATTGTCTTTTTTGGTACTCAATTGATTCAGATTTATCTGAGGCTTCAGACCCTTTAAGTAAAGTAACTTTCTTACTATCCTCATCATTTCTTGATTGCACTAGTTTCTTACTGAAAACCAAGATTGATATAACAGCAAATATAGAGGCTAATGCGCCCATAGGAGCTATGGTAGTTGAACTAAGATCATCCATTAAACTTCAAGCTTAATTTCAAAAAATGAGCATAGTTAGCATTATATCACTTATATTATATTTTAATAAGACAATACTCAAAGTAATGAGACCAAAACCTACACTTATATTTATAAGATCATTAAAAAAATAATATATCATTTTTTTACTATATAATTTTTAAAAGAAATAAATAAGATGATTTATATTAGACAGATGAATCAAATGTCAAAGGTAATTCCTCATGAAATTACTCTAAGTAAAAAGAATAAGTGTTTAAATACTACGTAAAAAATTAGAATATAAGCTTAATTAATTTTTACTAAATTTACTTTACTTGATAAACTTTTGATCTTCCATTGCACTTTCTAACAGCCCATGAAATAGGAGCTTTAACACTTTCTTGCTCAACACAAATGCTTTGAAAATTAGCCCACTTTGCAACAGGCCTCAAGCTCAATGCAATTAAAGCAAGACTAAAGGCACATAGTGATAAAACTAGACCGTTAAAAAATGCCTGAAAGTTTTTTTTCCAATCTGCACCTCTTTTGTTTTCAATATCTGACATAATTAATGATGTTAGTTATAAGAGTAGAGTTAATTCATTATATGTAATAACCATCCAAATAAAATATTTAAAAATATTTAATTTAATTTAATTAGAATTTAATCGAATTAAATTGAGAATGCGTTAGTCGTAACAAAAAATAAACTAAAATTTATTTTGATTATTATACTAAGTATCATAAAAAAATCTCATCTAAACTTATTACATCTATAATTTTAGATTTTGCTAATTTTAAATACCTCACTTGATTTGCACAATAATGTTGATTTTTTTTAAATTCAAATATATCTATCTGCAAATCCGATTCTTTCAAAAAATCTCTAGAAAATAGCTTAAACAATAATTTTTATAAATTTTAGATCATTTCTTTGTGTTTAAACGAAATTTCTATATCAAAGAATTTACTCTAAATACACATTAGGGACTAATATTTATATTTACGGGGCGTGGCGCAGTTTGGTAGCGCGGGTGCTTTGGGAGCACTAGGTCGCAGGTTCGAATCCTGTCGCCCCGATTCTAAAAACTTACTATTCGCAATGAGTTTGGCTATTATCTGGCTGAATCCATTTTTGTTGGCCCAAATGAGCCAACAAAAGGCCAACAAATGCTTGAATCCATTGCTATAGCAGAAGTGCCTCGAGCACTGGGTCTGGGGCGAATTTAGAACTATGGCCAGAGCCTCTAAGGTTGAACTTGAATTGCGTATTAGTGAAGCTGCCTCAATGCTTGCGCAAGGAAATGGTGCATCAGTGGTTACGTCCCATGTGGCCGAAACTTATCGATTAAGTCGAAGGCAATCACGAAGAATTACAGCAGCAGCCTACAAATTATTGGAAGAGGACTTAAATGAGATGGACTTAAGTCGACCTCAATTGACTTCTCAATTAGTGGCAAATCTTCAAAGCGCTATTCAAAAAAGTCTTGTTTTGGGCAAACCATCCGCTGTCGCTAGCAATGCAAGAGCTTTAATTGATTTATGTGGCTTGGGTGCTGATAGCAAAAGCAATCAAAGGAGGAGAAGATAAATTTTGAACAATATTTTGATGGTGCCTTTTATCTACATACCCTATGTAGGAAAAGGTATCGTTTCGTAAAAATAAAGTGATTTAAATCTTTCTGAGGGTTGTAGTTTTCTTTCGATTTATCCTCATAAGCAATAAAAAGTTATCCACAGAACCTCTTGAAAATTTTGCTTAAAATTTTTGCAGTACAAGCTTTTTCAATAAAAAAGACCCTAGGTATGGTGTCCTACGGCCTGGGTGATGGGGATCTTATTTTTAGCTCCTTTTTTTGAATAAATCAACCCCCTACCATATGTGGCGTTTTTGGTGTTTCCCTCAGGAATTTTTTAGTGTGAATTAGTTGCCTATTTTCGTTGTTGTGATTAGTATTTTCGCAAAGCCGGGTGATGGGGATCAATCGGTTAAGACACCAGCCCTCGAATAAGTGAGGGCTTTTTTAATGGCATCACTTTTTCCCATTGTTTATAGGTAAGCCGCTCCGAGCATTTCTTTTGAAGTGACTTTCTCCTCTCGAACCAAAGCTTCCATCAAAGAATAAATCTTTTCACCAAGCACCTCATCACCATCCAAAAGCAGATATTTACGAAATTCCTTGAGTTCACAAAAACTCAGTGAATGTAGTTCTTTTGATTTGTAGATAAAAATTATTTCTTTGATCTCTATTTCGCTCATGTGTTTTCTTTTAAAGCTTTTAAAGCAGGTTTAAGAGCCTCTTCCAATTCATTCATCACATTGATCATTTTTTCTTGTATTTGATTCCATTCTTCATCTGGGGATCTGTAACCACCTGGTAAATCAATTCGAATCCGGCAAGCTCGGCGTGAATCTAAACGTTGCCAATCAACAAATCCACTGATTTTTGAGTCGATTTCTGTTTGATATTTTTTTAGTTGATCAAAAATTATTTTATTTTCCTCTTGAGAGTCTTTTCCTCGATCGATATACAACTCTGCACCACAATTACTTTTATTGGTCACGTAATTTAAATCCAACCCTCTTATTCCAGAAGAAGTTGCTATCCAACTGCTCATGCTTGGAGAAATATGAGAATGTGATTTAGCTAAAGGATTCGCTACTACTTTTGTCCACCATTTTTTACGAATAAAATGCCTCTCTGCCTTTTCTTGTTTAGCTATTCCACTTTCCTTCGCTTCAATAGATGGACCCACAATGAGTGTTAAAAGTGGTGCGGGATCAGACTCTCCTATCTTTACTGCTTCAACTTTTACAAGATAAAAATCTGCACTGCTTGATTCATTGAGCCATGCCATCGCGTTGACGTGCTCTTGTCTTGGCTCAGAAACTATCCATATTGCTCCTTTTGCTTCTCTTGAAGTGAGATAAGTAATTACTTTGCCTAGGTGATCATGATTGCTTTTTTCCAGCTGGTTCTCAACTATATAAGTTTCACTATCGCTACTCTCAGCAACTAAATCAATACTAAAAGAACCAGCTGCCTGTTCTCTTTCAGCGGAGACAAGTTCTAGGTCAAGAGAGTCATTAAGTATGTCTAGATTTTCCTGCAACCATTGGGTGAAGTCATAAGCTTCATGCTTCCAAACGGTTCTTAAGGGAACTCTTTGAAGTTTTCCAATGGGATTACTCATTAAAAACTTATTCAAAATTCATTTCTATATAATTTACAACTTGAATTACTCTTCAAATATTTGTAAATCCAGTACCTTTTGATTTAATAAAAAATAATTGTTCTCTAATCATGTCTCAGAAAATAGATCCAAAAGAATATGAGGCGGCTTGGGAATCTGTATTGGATTGCGTGGACGGAATGAAAGAAGAGTTTAAATGGTCTAAAGAAGTTATCGCGAAGATGCTTAGAGAACTTGCTGAAAAAGTTGAACAGCAAGATTAATAGATAAGAAATCAAAAGAAAAAGGCGGGCTAAAAGTAGGAAAAATGATTCTGTAGGTCGATTATCTCTAGCCTCTAGATGTTCTTTTTACTTTCATGAAATTCTATTATTCCAGTTCTCCCTTCTTGACTTTATCTCTAATTAATTTGAGTAGTTCAACTACTCTTTTGTCTCCACCAGGAACTGGATACGGTGAGTTCCAACGATGATGACGTTGTAAAACAAATAAAGCGCAGCGAAGTTCTGTTAAAGAAGCATTTAAAGGATCCTTGAAAACTTTATCCCTTGTCTCAAAAGCAGATTCAGAGTTACCACATACCTCATAAGCATTCATTGTTAGTGCAAATTCTATCCATGGTTCTTCGTAATCAAAAGATTCATCTTCTGGATTAGGAATCTTGTCTAAGTTAAGTTCCTCGTTTGAAATTTTAGGGAATCTATTTTTCTTCAAAGGTAAGCAGATGCCTCCATCTCTTTGTCAGTTACTTGATTCGTTTTAACTAAGTATCTCATTCTGTCTAAAAGCTTTTTAGGCAGTTCTTTCTCACCAGACCAAATCGCAAATTTTCTGAACTCTTTTAATTCACAATAGGTTAACGTCTCTAAATCTTGTGCTTTGTAGTGAGCTAGGCATTCTTCAAGACTAGGAATTTCCTCCTCTTTATCTGCATCATCGTCGTCCCAAGGATCGATAGGAATTTCTAAGATGGGACGTTTGCCATGTCTTTGCTCAAAACGATCACCCTGCGCGACTAACTCTTCTCTATACTTTTTCTCCTCGACAGTTTCATCTTCAGGGATATAGGTAGGATCTGCGTTCACCATTTCGCAGATAACATATTGTTGTTTGTTTGTAAGCACCATAATCCCATCATGCTACTTGTACTCAGATTTATTTACTTTTTAAAGACATTTCGCAAGAACTAATTATTAATTGACCTCGAATGTGACTCCCATCACAGCAGTAATGTCTTTATTGATAGTACTCGTGTCATATGATCCCCAGCTGCTTACTCTTGTTGAGTTTGGGACAGTAATTTGGAAAACACCAGTATTAACCTTCCTTACGCTGCCGAGTTCTGATCCGGTTTGATAGACAATTGCTTCTGCTCTTGTATGAGCATCTTTTGTCGCCTTAGCAAGCATGTCCACGCGCTTGGTTGCTAACTGCGTGTAAGTAAACTCTGGTCTACTAGGTCGAACTAGAACTCCCTTGCCTAGTAACTCACTTATCTGCCTGTAAGTCTGATCAATATTAAAAACATCAGTACTTTCAATTTCTATCCATTGAGTTGTCACCCATTTCTTAGAAATGATTTCACCTGTCTTAGGATGTTTACTTATTTCTTTGGATGTAGATGCAGGTAGTAAAGCTACTGATTGATAGTCATTATTAATAACGCCATAACGATCAAGAAAAGTCATTGTCTTTTCAATAGAAGACTTATGTTTCTTGTAAGAATCAATCTGGGAATTTCCAGTTGTTTCAACCTTGATGTCCCATTTCGCAATATCACTCTCTATCCGTTCTGTACTCGCTCCAGTAACTGTGATGGTGTTCGCTGCAGGTTTTAGACCGTCAACCAAAATCTTTGAGGCACTTGTAAATCCAATAAGCCCAC
>QCJQ01000017.1 GCA_003215935.1 Prochlorococcus sp. AG-409-D09 | reverse complement strand
GTTCTCGTAAAATAATGAAAAATCAACATTTCTTAGTTCGAATGCCGTCTTTTTTCAAGTTAAGGCTTAAGTGGTCATGTCAAATGTCAATTAAAATATAATGCTTTTCAAGAAAACATTTCAACTTATTTTCGTATCTTTCAGGATGAAGGTTTTAAAAGATATCCTCATTAAATAGTTACTAATAAAAATTTCAAATACTGCTTTTTCTGCAATAACAGCTTTGAAAGCCGAAAAAAATCTAGGTGATTCAAAAAAGCAATGGTTTTAGTGATGATAATTATTAAAGGAACAAAAACAATTCTTCAAATATGGATTAGTTAGAAGCTAGAGTAGAATATTGCCTTAAAAAAGGAATTGGGATGTCAACTGATTTAAAAGATCCCTCTATCAGCGAGGGTACAAAAAAAGAAGAAAGTGCTGATGGAGAAACTTCATCAAAATCTAAAGCAAATGACAAAAAACTGTCTGCAGCTGAACTAATAAACCAGTTTGAAAAAGCTCAACAGAAAAAAAAGACTCCCGATATCTATGTAGGGGATACTGTAAAAGTAGGAGTACGGATTAGCGAAGGCAATAAAGAAAGGGTTCAACCTTACGAAGGAGTTGTCATAGCCAAGAGACATGGAGGATTAAATCAAACAATTACAGTTCGTAGGATCTTCCAAGGTATAGGTGTAGAGAGAATCTTTATGGTTCATAGTCCACAAGTTGCATCAATAAAGGTTGAACGCCGAGGTAAAGTTAGAAGAGCGAAGCTTTTTTATCTGCGTGAGCGGGTTGGCAAGGCCACACGAGTCAAGCAGCGCTTCGACCGCTGAGGTTTCGACCTCGTTCAATCCAAGTGCCATTGCCTAAGAAATGGCCAAAGGGTGTTTCAAATGCGCCGTTAGTTCAGTTGGTAGAACGCAGGTCTCCAAAACCTGATGTCGGGGGTTCGAGTCCTCCACGGCGCGTTACAAACACTTAATGCAGTAACTTATCCTTGATCAAGAATGGAGTTGGACCTTCAACCTGGTGATGTCGTAAAAGTCCTTGAATCAGCTGCTTTAGGCTGGGTTAGGGCAAGAGTAATTCGTGTAAAATCTGGTGGTCGTGTCGTTGTTCAGAGCGATCAAGGCCGCGAGTTCACTGCACGAGGGAATCAGGTTCGTCTAATTGAACCTGCTGGATTCCGCCCTTGAATAGAGAGCATCACTAAAATCTTCAATCTCTCTTTTTTAAGTAATCAATCAGACAAGAATCCATGATTGCCTTAAAAAACCGAGAAAGATTAAAAACTACTATTCAATCAACCTTTATATGAGAGTTGACGAGTGGGTGGTTTTAGGTTGATACTTCTTTGGTTGAAAGCTCTTGAAGTTAATCAACAAAGGGATTACTAAACAGTAAATCCCCATCAAACCTGGGACCGTAGTTCAACTGGTTAGAGCACCGCCCTGTCACGGCGGAAGTTGCGGGTTCGAATCCCGTCGGTCCCGTATCTAAATATGAGTAAGGAATTTGACAGTTAGAGTCAGACTGGCACCTAGTCCAACAGGGACACTTCATATAGGGACTGCAAGGACAGCTCTTTTTAATTGGCTATTTGCAAAAAAAGAAAAAGGAAAATTCTTAATTCGGATTGAAGATACTGATAAAGAAAGATCCAAAAATGAATATATAGAAAATATATTTGAAGGACTTAAATGGCTTGGTATTACATCTGATGAAGAGCCGGTAATACAAAGTAATCGAATTAATGAGCACAAAAAAGCCATACAAAATCTTTTAGATAAAGGACAGGCTTATCGATGTTTTGCAACTGAAGAAGAGCTAGATTTAATGCGACAACAACAAAAAGATAATTCACAAGCTCCCAGGTATGACAATAGATCCAGAAACTTAAGTAAAGAGAAAGAATCTGAATTTTTAAGACAAGGAAGAACTTCTGTAATTCGTTTTAGAATTAATGACGAAGAGTCAATTATATGGAAGGATCTAATAAGAGGTCCAATGAAATGGAGTGGTAAAGATTTAGGAGGAGATATGGTGATATCAAGAAGATCAATAGGCAATGAAATAGGGGACCCTCTGTATAACTTAGTCGTAGTAGTAGATGATGCTGCAATGAAAATCACGCATGTAATTAGAGGAGAAGATCATATAGCCAATACAGCAAAACAAATTCTTCTTTACAAAGCACTTGGACTCAAAATTCCAGAGTTTGCTCATACTCCTTTAATTCTCAATGCAGAAGGTAAAAAACTTTCTAAACGAGATGGTGTCACTTCTATTAATGATTTTAAAGAAATGGGTTATACATCAGAAGCAACTTCAAACTATATGACTCTACTTGGATGGTCAGTTCCCGAAGGGATGGACGAAAGATTTACCCTAGAAGAAGTCTCAAAGATATTTAGTCTTAACAAAATAAATAAAGCTGGAGCAAAATTTGATTGGGATAAAATCAATTGGCTCAATGCTCAAGTAATTCATAATTCTTCCCCTAATGATCTATTTCAACTTTTAAGTCCTCTGTGGGAAAAAAATGGATGGAAGTCTCCAAATGATGAGTGGGGAAAATCGCTTGCCAAACTTTTATCATCATCAATGACTCTTATTCAAGAAGGCGTAGATCAGGCAAAGCCATTTTTTGAAGAGCCAGAACTTAAAGAAGAGGCAATAAAGCAAATAAATGTAGAAGGTGCAAAATTAGCTTTAAAATCAATTCTTAAGAAGCTTGAAAAATACAGCTCAGAACAATTTGATAAACAAGAAGCCAAAAAAATTCTAGAAGAGGTTTCAAAAACTGAAGGTATAAAGAAAGGAATAATCATGAAAAGTTTGAGAGCTGCACTTCTAGGAGAAATGCAAGGTCCAGATTTGATATCCACATGGATTATTCTTTCAAGAGCCAGTAAAGATAGAGCCAGAATCAATAGATGTTTTTGATTTTTCATCAACCAATAAGCCCATAATCTTAGCTAATGGTTGAGCAGTTAAACCCTGAATACCAACTGTCATCAATATCGTCAAAAACACAAGTCCTTGCAATCTCCCCGCACCTAATACACCTGCTTGTTCTAAACGTATAGAAAACAATGAAGCAACAGCTGCAGTTACGATACCTCTTGGGGCCAGCCATCCCAAAAACAACCTTTGTTTGATGTCCAAAGGGAGACCAATTGTCGCAAGAGTAACTGCAAAAGGCCTTACCACAAGCATTAAAACCAACACACAAGTAATCCCACCCCACCCCAACGGACTTAATTCACTCCATGACACATCGGCTGCTAATAATGGGAACAACATTGTTATCGCAAGCTGAGCTAATTCTCTAATTAATTCATCAAGTTCATTTGCATTAGTAGAAGGTCTTTGACCTACAACAAACCCTGCCGCAACAGAAGCTGGCAGTCCCGATTCAGGCAAAATGGACTCGGAAAATCCATATAGTAAAAATAAAATTCCTAATGTTAATTGTAGTCGGACTCCAAGAAAACCTTCTGATTTCAGACGTTTTAGACACTCAGAGAGTATCCACCCCGCAAATAAACCTATCAGTACACCTCCCCCTAATCTAGCAAATAAGCCTAAGGCCAATTCTCTCCACCCGTGAAGATCACCGACTACCAGTTCAAGTAATGAAAGTGCTAAAACTGCTCCAATAGGTTCTAAAACAAGTCCCTCAGCTTCAAGAACATCACTTAAAGGAGAAGCTAAACGTATTTGCTTAACCAAAGGAGTAACAACTGTTGGACCAGTAGCAAGAACTATTGCGCTATACACTGCCGCTACTGACCAGCCAAGTCCAGCAAGCCAATGAGCAGCTAGCAAGCCTGCTGCAAGAGAAATAACAAGTCTTATAAAAGATATTCTTAAAACAATTGACTTAATTGTTTCTCCAGGCAATCGAAGATTTAGTCCTCCATCAAACAAAACAAGACTTACTAAAAGTCCAACGATTGTTTCAAGTCCTTGACCTAAATCAAGTGGTTCAACAAAACCAAACCCAGATCTTCCAATTAACAATCCAGAAAGCAACAGCAAAACCACCCCAGGGAGTCCCGTCAATACAGACAAAAGCCTGGCCCCCGCTCCTGCAAAAACGGTAATACCCCAAAGCAAACCCAGTCGCTCAGGAGTCATAGAAAGTCAGAAAGAAAGACTTCAATTTGACCTCAATCAATTCTGGGAAAATACACAAGTCAAGAATTAAGCTAATCTTGCTATGAACAGAAATCGAAAAATCTCACTCATCTTTCAAAAGCAAATACGAATCTAATCTTATATAACTGCAAGACTCAAAGAAAGGAAGTATTTGCAACTGTTTGGAGAAATATAAAGGTTTAAGACGAATATTTGCTTTTCTATCAACAAAATATTCAAAGAGATTCGATTCAATCTCTTTAACTTGTAGTATCAGATTTAGATTAAATCAAAAGTGCAATCTCTAAAATCTCAATTTATATATTCCTATGTATTCATAATATGTTGATCTTTCGATTAAATGAATACCAAACTTTGCAAGGATTTCAATCAGAATTAAATGAAGAAATAAAATCAAAAGGCTTATTATATCTATGATATAATAATTATTTAGGAAATATAGAATTAAGGAATAATAAAGTCCCTAGGAAGAAAAATAAGCCAACTATAGCCATCCTTCCATTCCATATCTCTGCTTGAGGTGTGAAGCCTCTCTTCCATGAATTAAGTTCTGTACGACTAACCGTTTCAAAAGATTTCTTAGATTTATTCACAGATTTAAGTTCCATCAGATTGATGAAATAGCAAAAAAATAGAAGAAGATGCTCAAAAAGGAGGAGAAGCCTGATAAAGCAAATCTGCTTTTTCTAATGGCCAACGAGGTGACACTCCTAAGTTCAATGAACTATATCTTGGAACAAATAATAAACGTAATAAAGCAGCAGCGCCAATCATTGCGGCATTATCAGTACAAAAAGATTCCGGAGCTAAATGAACTTTAATCATTTGATCAGAAGCCTTTTGAATCATCATCTTTCTTAATCTTCGATTAGCTGCCACTCCACCAACTAAAACTAAAGTATTTAGTTGGTTTTCAATAGCACAGCGCAAACTTCTTTCAACTAGCACTTCTGCAACAACTTGTTCAAAACTCGCCGCAAGATCTTCTATTGGCAATTCCAAGCTATCAGCCTTAAGAGATTCCACTTTGCGATGCATAGCTGTCTTAAGTCCACTAAAAGAAAAGTCATATGGATAAAAGCCTCCTTCAGGTTTTGATACTCTCCCTTTAGGTAATTGGAATCTTTTAGGATCTCCTCTTTCCCCCAATCTTTGGATACCTGGCCCTCCCGGGTAAGGAAGACCTAGCAATCTTGCGACTTTATCAAATGCTTCCCCGGCAGCATCATCATGACTGTAACCAAGTCTTTTAAAGCATCCATTTGCTCCAACCTTAATTAATTCAGTATGACCACCACTTACCAACAATACTAAATAAGGTTTAGTAGGTGGATGAGCAGAAAGGAAAACTGATGCAAGATGCCCTTCTAAATGGTGCACTCCCAAAAAGGGAATGCCATGAAGAGCAGAAATTGTTCTTGCTGTAATAGAACCCATCAACAAAGAACCCGAAAGTCCAGGTGCAACTGACGCAGCAACTGCATCAATTTCTTTAATTGATTTACCTGATTTAGAAAGAGCAACTTCAAGGAGAGAAGGCAAAATTTCCAAATGTTTTCTAGATGCAATTTCAGGAACAACCCCGCCCCACTTAGCATGTGCATCTATTTGAGAGGCAATCTCATTGGACAAAACATAGAAATTTTTTCCATCTGATTCCAACAAAGCGACCGCAGACTCGTCACAACTTGTTTCGAGGGCTAAAACTGTTGACATTTTTGAGCTGATCTCAATTACTTTGTTTAAGTGGATACTTGCTATTAATAGCAACACAAATCAAAAAGAATTTGAACTAATGGGTCGCTTCCTCTCCATTCTTCTATCAGCATTCATCTTTTTAGGTTTTGCACCTCTTGCAAACGCAAGAAGTGGACCTGCATTAAATGCTGATAGAGCAAGTACAGAGTTCACCGCATCAGCTTTAACTCCTTGCTCTGAAAATGCTCGATTCCAAGAAAGAGCTAGTAGTGCATCAACCGCTAAAGATATAGCTAGATTCAATAGATACAGCAAAGCTTCCTGTGGTGATGATGGCTTACCTCATCTAATCATTGCTCCACCAATCGAGCCTTGGGGCGCATGGTTTAACAGGGGGCATGAAGGTGATTTATTAATTCCAGGTGTCATGTTCATTTACATCGCTGGAATAATTGGTTGGTCAGGAAGAGAGTATGTAAGAGCTGTTCGAGGTGACAAAAAAGCTGCTGAGTATGAAATTATCATTGACACTTCATTAGCTTGGCAATGCTTAAAAAGAGGGGCAGCTTGGCCTTTACATGCAAATAGAGAAGGTAAAAATGGAGAACTAAGAGAAAAAGATAATAATGTTTCTTTAAATGGTCCTCGTTGAAAAAAATAAATTTTCTAAATTAATTCAAAAAATCTCTTTATTAAACTCACAATGTTCAAAATTTTTCGCACCAAATGGTTTAGGTCAGCTCCTGTTGTAGCAACTATTTGGATTGTCTTAACTGCTGGCATCTTAGTCGAATTCAATAGATTTGTACCAGATTTACTTTTCCATCCAATGTCTTTTTAGTTTAAAAATGCAAGGAAATTAATAATATTAAAAGAATAAATTAAATAAGTTTCATTGTTTCTTCAAGCTTCAAAAGAGCTTTATTAAGATCATCATTAATAATTACAAAATCAAACTCATTCATTGCTTGCATTTCTTTTTTTGCCCTGTTTAATCTGGCATTAATTGACTCTTCTGATTCAGTTCCTCTACCTCTTATTCTTTTTTCTAATTCTTCCAAATTTGGAGGAGCAATGAAAATCTGAACTCCTTCTGGAAAACTCTTTCTTATTTGCCTAGCTCCTTCTAACTCAATTTCAAGTAAAACCTTATTTCCATTAGAAAGTTTTTGACAAACTTCCTTTTTTGGAGTTCCATAAAAATTACCCGCGAATTTCGCCCATTCAAGAAAACCGTCTTTTTCAATTAAATCCTTAAATTCCTTTTGATCAAAAAAGAAATAATGTTCGCCATATTTTTCACCTTCTCTAGGATGTCTAGTAGTTGCTGATACTGAAAGCCAAATCTCATTATGGCGTTCCAAAATCTTTTTAACTAAAGAACCTTTACCAACTCCACTTGGCCCAGTTAAGACTGTCAAGATGCCGATCGAAGAAGTATCTTTCATTAGGTGAAACTGAATTAGAAGAAACAACTGCTATCAATGGTCTAAATCAAAAATGGATAAAATCACAATCCAAATGATGGATATAACAAGCCTTAAAGCTGTCATTTGTGATCTTAGAAAAACAATACTTCCAAGTCGGTTTGAAAAAGCACAACAACCAGAATCTAATACTATCCAACTTGGATTTAGAACCCTTTCAGGACTTTTCTGGTTAGAAGCAAGTTGGGATCCAGATGCACCAAGAATTATATGTATTCCATCTCCAAAAAGACTTGGAGAAGAAAGCACCCTCGCAAAACAATTAAAACATGGCCTACAAATGATGGCTTTAACTGAAATAAAGCAACAAGGCTTCGAAAGAATTTTTGAATTAGGGTTTGCAAAACGGCCAGGAGAAAATATTAAAAAGAAGCTAGTTTTTGAGATTATGGGAAGACATAGCAATCTTATACTTTTAGATAAAAAACAAAAAATAATTACTCTTGGCAAGCAAGTTAAAGAAAAGCAATCAAGGTTTAGACCTATTAGTACAGGTGATATTTATAGCTCTCCTCCTCCTCTAAAAGGTATTGAACCTAATCTAAAAGAAAGTTTAGAAGAATGGAAACAAAGGCTATCTCTCCTACCTTTATCTTTAAAGAAATCTTTGCACGACAATTATCAAGGGATAAGTCCCTCAATCGCTCTACAATTAGTAGATAGTGACAGTCAAAAAGCCAAAGAGATTCTTAATATCAAAGTAAATGAATTATCTAGCAAATATTGGAATAAAATTTATCAAAACTGGCAGAGATGGTTAAAAGCACTAGCCGAAGAAAGATTATCTATAGTTCGAGAAGGCCCTACAGACTACAGGGCTTGGTTAGAAGATCAAAGCACTAAAAATGAAGGGGAACAGCCATCTTATATTTTAAGTGAATATTATAAACATAAATTATCCGAAAAAGACTTCATAAGAGTCAGAGCTAATTTAAAAAAAAGAATTTCAAAAGCTAAAGAAGAAGAAGAGAAACTACTAATCGAAAAAAAGAAGCTTCTCAAGCAAACAGAAGATCATAGAACACTTAGACAAGATGCAGATCAATTACTCTGCCTTGAGTCTCCTAGAAAAGATGAAATAAGAAAAGCACAAAAATTATATAAAAAAGCTCAGAAATTATTGCGTTCAAAAGTAGTTTTAGAAAAAAGAATAAAGTATCATCATTTCAGGCTTCAGAATCTTAATGAAACAGATTTTTTTATTGATGGTCTTACCCAAAATTACAAAACATTCAATTCAACCTTCTTAGAGAAAATACTTGAATTACAAAAAGAAGTAGATAATTTCTTAATCCCTTCAAAAAAAGCTGTCAGACAGCACACAAGGAAAAGAAAGGATCTCATTAAACCTTTAGAGATATATACAAAAAAAGGGCTTTTAATTCAAATAGGCCGAAACCATTCTCAAAACGAATTTATTAGTCTAAAAAATGCTCGAAAAGGAGATACTTGGTTTCATGCTCAAGAATGTCCAGGAAGTCATATTGTTTTAAAAACATCTTGTTCATTAGGAGATGAAGAAGACTTTCAGTTGGCAGCAGATTTAGCCGCACTTTTCAGTCGTGCAAAAGGGAACAAGGTTTTTCCAGTCATAATGGTACCAATTGAAAATCTAAAAAAAATTCAAGGCGCAATCCCTGGAACAGTTAGCCATCATGGAGGAGAAGTGATGTGGGGTAATACATCTAGAGCAATGCAACATATTCAGCCTTAAATGAAGAGTTATGTTCTAGTATCTTAAAAAGAGCAAATTTTAAATGTTTGATTTCCTTCTAGGTACTCATGAATTTCTTGGGAATCACTCAATTCCAGAGTTTTTAGTTGGATATATTTTTGGAGCTGCTTTAATTATAGGAGCACCGACTGTTTTCCTTTTACTAGCTTTTACAAGTGCACTAATGAAAACCAATGGCAAAATGGGAGGGTATAAAGAATATGCAAGCTATGGAAAATCTTCTCTAAATGATTGTCCTCCTTTTATTCTTCCTGACCCTACAAAAACTAATTAAATTTTCAATTCAGGAAATAAAATATTCATTTTCATAAAATATAAACTTTACTAAATAAAATAGGATTTTACACAATATAAATTATTGTATTTATGTCTTTGATGAATTAGCCTAAAGAAAGAAGTATATTTCTACTCTGGAAGCTCAAAAAAAATCAGTTAAATCTTTAAAGGCTCCTCCTCCAATAAAAATTGGAGGAGAATTTCCAGCAAAAAGTCCAGAAAATGATATTAAAATGCCATTAATTGACCATTTAGACGAACTGCGCACAAGAGTATTAAAAAGTTTAATATTTATTATTATCTCTTCTATTATCAGTTTAATTTTTATAAAGCCATTAGTAAAAATTTTAGAAGCTCCTGCTAATTCAATTCATTTCTTACAGCTATCGCCAGGAGAGTTTCTATTTGTTTCGATTAAGGTTGCAGGATATGTAGGGCTAATAATTTCACTTCCATATATTCTTTTTCAAGGACTTCAATTTATATTACCTGGTTTAACTAGTAAAGAAAAGAAACTCATAGCTCCTTCTGTTGCTGGCTCAGCAATACTTTTCTTGCTTGGTATTTTTTTTGCTTGGCTTGCACTAATTCCAGCTTCTATTGGCTTTTTAATTAATTATGGTGCTGATGTAGTTGAACCTTTATGGTCAATAGAACGATATTTAGATTTTGTACTTTTATTAATGCTTTCGACTGGCCTAGCGTTTCAACTTCCTGTTCTTCAACTTATTTTAGGCAGCTTAGGAATAATCCAATTAGAGAGCATGCTCTCTAATTGGAGGTGGGTACTTATCATATCTGCACTAGCAGGAGCGATCCTTACACCATCAACAGATCCAATAACAATGTTACTATTATCCTCTTCTATAAGTGCTCTATATTTTATTGGTGTGGGCCTAGTTGCATTTACTGAAAGGGTTAAAGAATAAACTCATCCAAGCCTTGCTCAGCTGGTAAAAATAATATCAAAGCTCTTCCCAATCTAGGTTTTGAAGGAACACTTTTCAGCCATTCTCTAACGAATTCCGATAGTCCTAACCTATTAATAATTTCTAAAACATTATTCAAATGACTTTTGTATCCTTCTTCATCTAAAGGAAAAGATTGTTGTTCTAAGTATCCCCACATCATATGCAAATAAAGACGATCTCTTCTAATAACTAATTTCAAATCATATGAAACACCCCATCTATCTCTCAAACATGTCATAACTTCTTTCACGCTTAGAGGAATCTGAATTAAAGAATTTCTGTTTTGCACTGCTTTAAAGGTACGTCAGAATAAAAAAACATGGTCTTTAAAAATAAACAAGACCGCCTGAGGCCATTTTGGTCTAATATCGAGGTTCAGGTGAACATCTGTAATGACACAAATGACTACTGCTGATGTGCCCTCTATGGGCAGAAGGCAGTTCATGAACCTTCTTACTTTTGGAACAGTTACAGGGGTTGCACTAGGAGCGCTTTATCCAGTGGCTCAATATTTCACACCATATAGAGCTGGTGGTGGTGGTGGTGGTTCAAGCGCAAAGGATGAATTAGGAAATCCAGTCACAGCTAGTGGATGGCTTTCCAGTCATCCAGTTGGAGATAGAAGCCTTGTGCAAGGATTAAAAGGAGATCCAACTTATTTAATTGTTGAAGGTGAAGATGCCATTACTAGTTATGGCATAAATGCAATATGTACTCATTTAGGCTGTGTGGTCCCATGGAACAGTGGAGCAAACAAATTCATGTGTCCATGCCATGGAAGTCAATATGATTCAACCGGGAAAGTTGTAAGAGGCCCAGCACCTCTATCTTTAGCAATAGCTCACGTCAGTGTGGAGAATGATCAAGTACTTATAAGTCAATGGACAGAGACTGATTTTCGCACTGGTAATGAACCATGGTGGGGCTAAAAAAATGAATATTGCTTCTTTTTCTCCTCAAATTAAATTTTTTTCTAAAATCATGAGCCGTTTTATAAGCCTTTTTCTTACTTCAATAATTTTTGGAATTTCATTATTTGTTACTCCTCAAGCATCTTGGGCATATCCATTTTGGGCTCAACAAAAATTTGAAAATCCTAGAGAAGCAACTGGCAAAATAGTTTGTGCCAACTGTCATATAGCAAGTATGCCAACAAGGGCGGAAGTTCCACAATCTGTAGCTGCAGATAGTGTTTTCAAAGCTGTTGTTGAAATACCTTATAAAAAAGGCACTGAAGAAATTGGTGCTGATGGAAGCAAAGTTCCACTGCAAGTTGGTGCTGTGGTAATGCTTCCTGATGGATTTAAACTTGCTCCGCAAGATAGATGGACTGAGGATATTAAAAAAGAAACTCAAGGTGTTTATTTCACTCAATACAGCGAAGAACAAGAGAACATCCTTCTTGTTGGTCCTTTACCAGGGGACCAGAATAAAGAAATAGTTTTTCCCATACTTTCACCTGACCCAAGAAAAGATAGCAACTTACATTTTGGGAAATACTCAATTCATATAGGTGGAAATAGAGGTAGAGGTCAAGTTTATCCAACAGGAGAAAAAAGTAATAACAATCTTTTTACTGCTAGCAAATCGGGCATAATAAAATCTATTGAATCAAATGAAGAAGGTGCACAAATTTTAAGGATATTAGATAATGAAGGAGAATCTTTTGATGAAATTATTCCTGCTGGTTCAACATTATTAGTTAAAGAAGGAGAAAGTATCGAAGCAGGTGCGAAGCTTACCGAGGATCCAAACGTTGGAGGGTTTGGTCAACTGGATGCTGAAATAGTTCTTCAAAGTAAGGCAAGGGTCATAGGCCTAATTATATTTTTCATTGGTGTAGGTCTAGCTCAAATAATGCTTGTACTTAAAAAGAAACAGGTTGAAAAAGTACAAGCCGCTGAAGGATTATAAATTACTAAAAAATTAAAAAAATATTTGATGCATCATCTTGCTATATTTACATCTCCAGGTCCCGAACTGAAATTAATAGGTTCATTTGTTTTAAGATGGTATGGAATATTAATAGCTTTTTCAGTATTAATAGGTCTAAATATATCTAAGATACTTGCATTTTATAGAGGGTTAAATATTAAATTGATAAATGATCTATTACCAATATTAGTTTTATTTTCAATTGTAGGTGCAAGACTTTATTACGTTGCTTTCAAATGGGGAAATTATACAGGAAATAATTTCTGGAGCCATCTCAATGTAATAGGCGTATCTATTCCAATTCCAACTGCCATAGAAATATGGGGGGGAGGAATAGCTATACACGGAGCAATTATTGCTGGCTCTATTTCAGTTTTTATTTTTTGCAGATTAAAAAAACAATCCTTTCTAAATGTATTAGATGTTCTTTTACCATCAGTTGCATTAGGACAATCAATAGGCCGTTGGGGGAATTTCTTTAATAACGAAGCCTTTGGAATTCCAACCAAACTTCCTTGGAAATTATATATACCATATGAAGCAAGGCCTGATATATTTTCTGAAAATGATTTTTTTCATCCAACTTTTTTATATGAATCATTATGGAATTTTGCAGTTTTTATTTTCTTGATTTTTTTGTTCTTCATTGATATAAAAAAGATCGCAAGAATCCCTACTGGAGCCATTAGCTTATTATATTTAGTGTTATATAGTACAGGACGATTTTTTATAGAAGGACTTCGAATTGACCCCCTTTGTTTAGGAGGAACTGCACCATTTTGCGAAGGTGGTTTTCGAATAGCTCAGATAATCAGTTTTTTATTTATTTGCTTAGGTTGCATAGGACTAATAAGGTTATTTAAAAGCAAAAGATATAGACCCTATCCTTTCCAAGATTTAAAATAAAGCTGAAATGAATAAAGTTTCTATAGTTGGAGCTGGTCCAGGATCAATTGATTTAATGACATTACGTGCATTAGATAGAATTAAAAATGCCGATGTTATTATTTGGACTGACTCTTTATTACCAAATGAGATAACTGAACTTTCCTCAGAAAGTTGTGAAAAAATCAAAACAAGTTCTTTAACTCTTGAAGAAATACTTCCTTTACTAATTAAAAAAGCAAAAGAAGGGAAAAAAGTAGTTAGATTGCATGATGGCGATCCTTGCCTATTTGGAGCAATTTCAGAACAAATTAATGGCCTGAAAGAAGCAGGGTTAGACGTAGAAGTAATTCCTGGTATAAGCGCTTACCAAGCTACTGCTGCCTCACTAAAGGCAGAATTAACTATACCTGATATAACTCAAACAATAATATTAAGTAGAGCCTCTGGTCGAACTAAAGTTCCAGAAACACAGAAACTTGAAAAACTAGCAGCTTTAAATGCATCACTATGTCTATATTTAAGTGCTAGGCATATAAAAAAAGTAGAAAATACTCTATTAAAATATTATCCATCCAATACACTTGTTGCTATTGCATATAGAGTTAGCTGGAAAGATGAATGGACAAAAATTGTAGAGCTAAAAGATATGGCACAAACCTCCATAAACAAAGGACTAGAGCGAACAACTTTATATATAATTAGCCCCGCTCTCAATAACACTAAAAATCGTTCTCAATTATATAACCCTAGTCATAATCATTTATTTAGAGAAAGTAAAAACTCTAAAAATAAACCTGATTAAAAAATACAAATCTTTTCTTTTAAAAATAAACACTTATAAATAATGAAAATTAATGCATTGGTTTAAAAATTGAAAAATTCATAAACCTTAAATTACGACAATAGAGATATCCCTGAAATTTCTTTACATGCTCATTAGAATCTAAATAGTTAATTTTTTTGTATTGGACAATATAGCCATTAACAACAGAAACCAAATCAAGCTTTCCCAAGATAGAACCCCTCTTCAAAAAGTTGGAGCATTCTTAAAAGAAGCCAGGCAAAGTAGAAGTCTATCTATTGAAGAACTAGCTAATGAACTTAGAATTGGTCAAGAGCAACTATTAGCGCTAGAGAATGGACAAGAAGATCTCCTTCCAGAGAAAGTGTTTATTAAGGCAATGGTTAGAAGGATCTCAGAAAAACTAGATATAGATTTAAATTTTATTCTCGAAGAATTAAATGGGAGGGAAATATCCAAAAGTAATATATATATATCTAGCAAGCAATCACCAAGACAATCTAAAATTTCTGTGCCTATCCCGATAATGGTATTAATGTCAGGTTTCCTAGGAATTGGGGCTTCAATTCTTCTAATTAATTTTATGACTTTTGAGCAAAATAAACCTATAGATTCTAGTTTTGAGAAAACATCTAATATCTCTAAATAATATTAATCTCCATCTCAGAATGTTTCCTTATAGTTGAAATAGTCTTGTTTAAGTTCCATTTTTCTAAATCAATATTCTGACCAAGATGATTTGGAATTAATTCTATATTTATAATATTTGATTTCGTTTGTACATTAATAGAAGATATGATATCTTCAGGTCTTTTGTTTATAGAAGTAGCTAAGCGAAGGATAATTGCCAATTCAGATACTAATTTTTTTTCATAGCTATTTAAAAGAAGTTGCCATGCATCATGCCGTTTTTTTGGGAAACTTTTTCTATGATAACGGGCTATGCAGGCAACCATTAAATGTTCCAACTGAGAGTAGCCTAATAATTCTCCATGTCTAATTAGATAAAAAGAATGTTTGTGATAGGCACTAATATTTATATGTTTTCCACAAGAATGCAGCATAGCTGCTGCCCAAAGTAAATCTCTACCTTCACCTTTATCATGATGCATGACTCCAAAAGTATTGTCATAAAGAGCCAGAGCATATTGAGCAACCCTTTCTGCACTTAATGTATCTACAGAAAATCGCTGCACTTGATGTAAAACAGTCCTTTGTCTTATAGAACCTTGAAAAGTAAAGCGATCTTCTAAAAAGCCATGGCGAAACATCCAATCAACTACTAATCCTTCTCTTAAAGCTCTTTCACTAAGTATCAACTCTTCGACGCCTAGCATCTCCATTGAGATCTGTAGAATTAAGGCACCAGGAACAATAATCTCTGCACGACGCTCACTCATATTTGGTAACTTAGCTCTCTCTTCAGGATTCATAAGTACTAATTCCTGAAGCACTTTATCTAATTTATTTTTTTTTACTTTATAACCATGTAATTTGAATTCTGAATTTATACTTTTACTTGCTAATAAGGCTCCAATCGCTAGAGCAGTCCCACTTGTCGCAACTAAAACAGGTATATCATTATCCTTAATGCGACTGGAAACTTTTCTCACCGCCTGCTCAAGCGAACCTTTTATATAAGATTTCAAAAATTCAAATTTTTGAGTAGTTAGAGGCTCATCAGTTTTTATAAATTCTCTCTGAAGACAAACAGCTCCTATTTTTGTACTGGTTAAGGCTCGAGCATCGTGGCTATCAGCAAGAATTAATTCCGTAGATCCTCCACCTATATCAAGAATGAAATGAGGTTTATTTCCAAACTGCATCCCAGAAAGGACCCCTAAGTAAATCAAACGAGCTTCTTCAGAACCACTTATTAAATCAACATCTAAATCAAGCATTCTCTTTATTTGATTCAAAAAGTCAACTCCATTAGGTGCTTCTCTGACAGCACTAGTAGCGGCTATAACCAAATTTGTGACCTTATAACTTAAAGCAAGTTCTTTAAACCGTTTTAAAGTTTCAAAGGCTCTATTCATTGATAACTTAGAAAGATAACCAGTTTCTGGATCTCGTTCACCTAATCTCGTAGTTGATTTTTCAGCAAAATCAATACTAAATGCATTTAAAGATGGATCTATTGCTGCAATAAGAAGATGAGTTGAATTCGTCCCTATATCAATGCTTGCTAAACGGCAAATTTCTCTATTTTCATTCAGAAAAGATTCATTTCCTGATTTGGATGATTTATCGACACCTGGCATATAAACAGGGGTCCAATTTATAAACACTCTCACATTCTCCCACCCTATGTTGAGAAGAACTATCTAATCTTTGTTAAATACCAATTAAAGTGAAACAAAATCTCATCTCAACCAAAACTAAAGATTTCATTCAATTGCTTCGATGGAACAAACCAACTGGAAGGCTAATATTACTGATTCCGGCAGGATGGTCACTTTGGCTAACACCATCTTCTCCTCCCCCTGTTCAATTAATTTTTGTTCTTCTAGCAGGAGGAATATTTATTAGTGGGGCTGGATGTATAGCTAATGATTTATGGGACAGAAATATTGATAAGCAGGTTTTAAGAACCGCAGGAAGACCTTTATCTACTGGAAAAATTAAAGTTTCCTCAGCTTGGGTGCTTCTATTAATTATGTTAAGCCTTAGTCTTTTAACAGTTTTTGCTCTTCCTCTAGAAAGTAGGACTTTATGTATAAAACTCGCATGGATTTCTATTCTTCCAATATTAATTTATCCATCTGCAAAAAGATGGTTTAGATACCCTCAATTAATCCTTGCCATTTGTTGGGGATTCTCAGTTCTTATCCCTTGGGCTGCAAGCGAGTCATCTTTAAATGGAGGAGTCCCACTTTTAGCTTGCTGGGGCGCAACAATTTCATGGACTTTTGGCTTCGATACTGTTTATGCAATGGCAGACAAAAAAGAAGATTCAACCCTTGGACTAAATAGCAGTGCATTAAGTCTAGGTAAACAAGCTATTCCAGTAATATCTCTCAGCTATGCCATCACATGTATTCTTTTAGGTATAGCAGCTTTCTCTTCAGGAATAAATTTAATATTTTGGCCAATATTATTGGTTTCCAGCCTAACTATGCAACAACAAATATATAGCCTAAAAGGTAAAAATTCATCAATAGCAACTTCTGGTAGGCATTTTAAGAACCAGGCTTGGATAGGTAGCATTATATTAGTAGGACTAATCTTAGGTGGAATTTAAAATTAATGATCAGGCCTGAAACTACCGCTGTGCCTCTAAAAAAAGGAGATGAGTTTATTATTGCCGCGTCAAGTTCTATCGTCAGCGATAAAGATGCCCTAGATAAAGGTTTAAAAATCTTTGAAGACTGGGGATTAATATGCAAGCAAAATAAAATTTTAGGTAGACATTTTGGTTATTTAGCAGGTGATGATGCAACACGTTTTCAAGAACTTTATCCAAATAAAGTAGTACCACTAACCGTTTTTGCACGCGGTGGATGGGGAGCAGCAAGACTACTAGAGAAATCACACCCCTGGGAATCTGGCTGGATGATTGGCTATTCAGATGTCACCTCACTACTTTTAGCGAGGCTAAGTAAGGGATTTGACGGTTGCATACATGGACCATTAGTTACCTCACTCGCTAAAGAGCCAGAATGGAGTAAAGAAAGACTAAAAAATATCTTGTTTGGAAAATCAATACCTGATATATATGGAGAGTCTTGGAACAGTGGTATAGCAACAGGCCCCTTAATTGTTGGGAATTTGACTGTTTTATCTCACTTGATAGGGAGTAGATATACACCTAATTTTCAGGATGCAATTTTAATATTAGAAGATATTAATGAAGAGCCTTATCGTATAGACAGGATGCTAACTCATTTAAGACTAGCTGGAATTTTGCAAAAGCTTTCAGGAATAGGTTTTGGAATTTTTCAGAATTGCAAAGATTTAGATGATATTCCTAACAACCAAGGATTCACTTTAAGTGAAATACTTAAAGACCGTTGCAAAGACTTGAATATTCCAATAGTCAACAAACTACCAATAGGTCATTGTTGTGGGAATGCTGCCTTACCACTTGGTCATATAGCAATATTAGATGGCTATAAAGCTCGACTCAGTTTCGCTAACTAGCAATTAATGCCTCTGCAACTTGCATATCAAACGGAGTCGTCACTTTTATATTTGATGGAGATGACTCAATAATATTAACCGGCCAACCAAGTTGCTCATACAATGATGCATCATCAGTAACCTCCCAACCTTCATCAATGGCTATCTTATGTGCATTCTTTAAATCAGAAACTAAAAACCCTTGAGGTGTTTGAGCCGCCCAAAGTTCAGATCGTTTAGGCGTATCGATAATAACCCCTTGATCATCTACTCGCTTAATAGTATCTGTTACAGGAGTTGCCGCAACAAGTGATTTACCTAAAGATAGAGTCTTTGAGCAGACATCGATAAACGCTGAATCAACTAGACATCTAGCACCATCATGAATCAAGACATGTTTTGCATCTGGCGGTAAAGAAGCAAGACCTTTCTGAACAGATTCCTGACGAGTATTCCCTCCATCTATCCATTTAACTTCTTTTGAACATTGATTTAATAAAGGTACAATTATATCTTTATCTAATGGTTGACCAATTACTCCAATCCAATTTATTGACTTTGCCTTAACCACCGAATCTAAAGTCCAAGCTAAAACAGGTTTTCCGACTAAAGGCAACAAAAGCTTATTACGTTTTGATCCCATTCTCCTTCCACTACCCGCAGCAGCAATTAATAAATGCAAAATCTAATCCCCCTCAAAAATTCTAATTATTCTAATTGTCCATCACATAATCTTTGTTCAAAGCTAGAAAAACAAGTCATATAGTTAAGTTACAAAAAATTAATAATTAGGACCCTAAAAATCAATGTCTAAATAACTAGTTTTCTGTTGTGTTTGGCCTTCATGACTTAAACTAACATGCATTAATCTGACCATGGGTTTTTCGTTTCCCTCATATAGATTATTAATATCGTTTTGCATGCATTAAAAAATGAATTCCCCACTACGTCTTAAAGGCAGTACTGTTTTAGTTACTGGAGCAAGCCGAGGGATAGGAAAAGCAATCGCTATAAGTCTGGGATCAGAAGGAGCAGAGGTAGTCATCAACTATGCAAATTCACCTTCTAAAGCAGAGGAAGTCGTTTCACAAATTAAGTCTTCAGGAGGAAGTGCATATTCAATCCAAGCTAATATTAGTGATGAATCATCTGTTAATGATTTAATTAAAACAGTTTTGGAAAAAAGTGGAAAAATAGATGTATTGGTCAATAATGCTGGAATAACAAGGGATGGCCTATTAATGAGGATGAAATCAGAAGATTGGCTATCCGTAATTCAATTAAATCTTAGTGGAGTCTTCTTTTGCACTAAAGCAGTTTCCCGTTCAATGCTGAAGCAAAAGCAAGGGCGTATTATAAATATAACGTCAGTTGTTGGACTAATCGGAAACGCAGGGCAAGCAAATTATGCCGCAGCCAAATCAGGAGTAATTGGTCTTACTAAAAGCGCTGCAAAAGAGTTTGCAAGCCGAGGAATCACCGTTAATGCAGTAGCTCCAGGTTTTATTGAAACAGATATGACAAAAAATTTAAACACTGATGAAATTATTTCTAATATTCCATTAGGGACCTTAGGTAAACCAGAAGATATAGCTGGAACAGTTCGTTTCTTAGCCGCTGATCCTGCTGCGGCTTATATCACTGGGCAAGTCATACAAGTTGATGGAGGAATGGTAATGAGCTAATATGCACAGTAGACAACAGCCAATAAAATAATTAGGAGAAGGGCTCTCGACGATATTCCCAAAGGAATAAAAGGACGTTCCCATACATTACTTTTCAAAAGCAATAAAATTTGTTCACTAGCATTTATATCAAACAATTCAAAACCTTTACTTCCCGTGCGGGAGAGTACTATGTCCTCTTCTGATTTGATCAGTTCCCGTTGAGATGTGGAACCAGACAGCTGATCTCTATCTCAAGACAAATGTAATAGGTAATCTCTTTTTCAAAGCTATAAAAAATATAGGGAGCTAATTAGTTGCCATCTAATTCATAGGATTTTTGTTTAATGGTTTCATTTGCTAGAGCAAGAACAAGATCATGGCTTTCGAAACTATGGCCTGTAAGAGATCAACCCATAAAAGATGAGACAGTTGCAATAGATATTTCCAGAAAACTTATGGAGAAACATAAAGAACAAAACAAGTCTTTTTTAGAAGCAAGTAAGAATGGTGGTATGTGGTTTTCATAAGTCTTGACTTAAGCAATAAACTCGCCTATCTCACAAACTGTCCGGCATCTCTGTATACGCAGCAGTTACTCTGAAAATAACTTAAGTTTTAAGATCACATATGAATGGGCGTTGGATAGAGATAGAACAAGGTTCATTAGCATTACGTTGCTGGTGGAATAATACTCAGAAGGAAAGTAAGCATATGGTTCTTGTTCTACCAGAAGTCTTTGGTATTAATAATTGGGTAAGAAGCGTTGTCGATCGGCTTGCCGAACAAAATATTCCTGCATTAGCAATGCCACTGTTCGCTAGAACAGCTCCAGAATTGAATCTTGGATATAGCGAAGATGACTTAGTAAAAGGACGTTGGCATAAAGAACAAACGACAACCCAGCAAATTCTCGATGATATTTCTACCTCTTTAAATTGGTTAAAACAGCAGTCCACACAGTCAAAAATAACCGTTGTTGGATCTTGTTTTGGTGGTCATGCAGCACTTATCGCTTCGACACTCGCAGACGTCGATACAACTTTTAATTTTTATGGAGCTGGTGTTGCAACAACTAGACCAGGTGGAGGCCCTCCAAGTTTGGAATTTTTGAGTAAAACCTCAGGTAAATTAACTTGTATTTGTGATAAAGATGATTCATTGATACCTGAGATCGATCGAAAAGCCATCCAAACTGCATTAAGAATGGAAGATTCTACGAAAAGCAAATTAAGCTTTATAGAATTGAAAAGGCTGATCATGGATTTATGTGTGAACATCGAGCAAGCTTTAACCCCATCGCTTCTAATCTTTGCTGGCAATTGATAATGAATGCATTTAAAGAATAATAGTTTTTCTTTAAATGCATTCTCAGACAATCATTTCTGGTTAAAAACGAGCTCAATCAACCTTTTTTAAGCTAAACAATAGTTTTTTATGCATAGGTTTTTTAAAATTCCGCCTTTAAGATGAGCAGCTATAGTGGGAAATACCACCAGCATTGAAAAACTCCATAGGTTTAAGGCAATCGTACTTCTTTTCTATTTCGGGTGATTGCTCATCATATGGATTCCCGAGCAAAGTTTGTAACTCCTTAATTAGACTATATTCACCTTGCTCAGCTTTCTTATAAGCCGGCGCTATCAACCATTCTCGCCAGGTGTACTTAGGGTTAGTACGTTTCATCGCCGCTGATGTTACTTTGGTATCAGTACAACTAATGCTATTCCGCCATCTTTTCAGCCAACTAGTCCATTGAGCATCAACCTGTTCTGAACTCGGCATGTAGAAACTTCTTTTCAAATCTGTGAGTTCGTTAGGAATATGAGAAAGCGTTCGAAAAAAGATCGTGTAATCCACTCTCGAAAGATGCATTAGCTTTATTAGTTCATTTATGAGAATAGGGTCATAACTCTTAAGTCCAAGTTTTTTTACCCACATACACTCAAGTTCCTGATTCATAATTTCGGCAAAACTTTCTCGGATCTGATCGAGTCTTGCGAGTGCATCCGAATTGCCAATAAGAAGAGGTCGTATTGATTCCAAGAACATATGAAAATTAACTTCGGCCGCAACAGGTTGATTAAAAAATGAGAAATGCTCACCACCTCCTGTCCATGGCTGAAATCTAGGGTTAAACATTTCGCAGAATCCAAAAGGACCATAGTCGAGAGTAAAGCCACCCGCTGCGCAGTTATCACTATTGAAATTACCTTGACAAAAGCCCACACGCATCCAATTAGTTACCATTGATATGAGCCTTTCGCGAAACAAAACAGCCAGCTCAACAACTTGATCTTCAAAAGAAAGACCTGGATCAATAGCCTGAGAGTATTCTCTCTTTATAAGATGCTTGACGATCATATTAAGCTCGTTAAGCGCCCCGGCATGGGCATTGCTTCGTACACGACGAGCAAACAGCTCAAGCTGACCTACACGAAGAAAGGAAGGTGCTACTCGTGTGGTAATCGCTGTAGGGTTGTCAAACAGACTGTCGGGATTGATAGACCTAGAGTTATTTGAATACCAGGGTCTCCGCACTGTTTCTGATCGAGACACAAACAACATCAGAGAGCGTGAGGTCGGAATTCCCAAAGCATGCATATATTCCTGAGCAAGAAACTCACGCACACTGGAGCGAAGAACTGCGCGTCCATCTGCACCACGACAATAAGGAGTAGGTCCTCCACCTTTTAATTGCATCTCCCAACGTCTACCCTTTAAGAGACCCTCGAAAACTGAAATTGCTCTACCATCTCCGTAGCCATTACCTGTACCAAAAGGGCACTGCTGTATATATTCAGTGCCGTAGATCGACAAAGCATAGCCCGTCGCCCAGCCAACCGAAAGCATTGGCTCTCTAGCTACAGTGATGTCACCAGAAAATAGTCGCTGAAATTTCTTGTCGAAAGCAAGCTCATGACTTAGGCCCATTTCATCAAATAACTTTTTACTATGTCCGATATATTGAGGCTCTGGAAGGGGTGTGGGAGTCACAGGTACGTAATGCCCGGAAAATACCTGACGAGACTTGTGATCATGGCCATCAGTAGTTGCCTTTGGATCAGCTTTTAGTGAATTTATGAACGAATAATCTACTCGTTGTAAAAACTCCGCAAAAGTTTTTATTGTTTGCGATTCAAACGCACTCGAGATAACTGACATGGGGCTAATCGTGACTTTTATCTAAAATCGTTGAATTCCTATCCATAGCAATTTCAATACATTCATCATCAGCATCTTAGTCTTATCAAAATAAAAATAGTGGTTCATTCTTACCCAAAACAAAGCACTTCTTGACAAGGCTTACAATCTTTACAACTTTAATCACTCAAACCAATAGAAGATCAATTCAAATATCTAAATAATTACCAATATTAATAGAAATTAGTTTTACTAAATCAATATTATCAAAACATTAATAATATTTTCTTTCTATTTTATAGTTTAGCATTAATAAATTTATAAACAAATTTCAAACATGTTCTTATCTCAATCAGGTCGATAAAACAAAGTAGAGCCTCAAAGAAAGATCAATTGATCACTTCATCTAGCAATAGTACTATGTAATCATTATAAATTATAATTATTTTTTAAAATATCTTATTTGTTCGCATCTTACTTGTTCACCAAGAGATACTTTATCAGTAATTTAATTTCCCAAATCATTTTGAATTATCTCTGCAGGGATAGCCCAAACTTCATCATTGACCTCTTCTCCTAGCCATTCTTTATACTCTTGGAACAAGCAACGCCTTTCGGAAGGCTCTTTTAGCATTTCCATTCTTAAAACAGCATTATGAATAGCTATATGCAAGGTTTCTTTTAAACGTGAATCAGCATTCATAACCAGTGATTATCTATATTTGATAAGTAGCGAGAAATTTCGATTTTGAGATTAGAATAAATACTCTTTATGTGTAAATAATGACAGGAGGCTATTCACTGAAAATGCTTAAATAAAGGCAATTTGAGATATAAGCAAAATCTTTTTTCAAATTCAAGAAACTTAATCTCCTACTCTTTAATGATCTTTTTATGAATAAATTTATAAAAATCAACAATAGCTATATTATTGGTTTTTATTTTCTTCAATAGCTTTGTTAACAATTTCTTCTAATTCTTTCCCAGTGATAATATTACCTTTTTTCTTTTCATTGCTTGAAAGAATAAATATTCATAAATCCTCATCAAGAATAAAGGTTATAGTTTTAAATTTCTTATTAGAACTATAATTATGTTGGCAAGGCTTAAAAGAAAAGTTGATATCTGACAATAAAGTTCATCCAAATTCTTTACATCAATTACGCTTTTTTCATAATGTATTTGATTGTCAACTAATGTGCCTTTAGCCTGAGTTCCAAAGAACATAAAAGAAAGAAGAAAACAAATAGCGACTAAAAAGTCTTGCATAATTAAGGATTGTTTTGAGATTTATTTTTTTTCTCCATTTCCTCCTTGTACTTTCTCATGGTCTTTTCTCCCACTGCATCTTCAATTAATTCAAAAAACCAGGTCTGCATACCTTTAAGTAAATTAGCCATAGGAAAGTCTTTCCATACTGAAAGTTAAGAACCATAAATATCATCATAAAACCATTTCCCCTAATCTTCTAATAGCTTTTCATTATTAGGCAAATCAAAATATATAATTTTCAATCAAATTTTCAGCAATATAAGAAGTTACTCGTTATTCAAGGGTTGCCCCAATTCATCACGTAGTTTTCTAATCCGTTGCAAAAGTCTCAATCTTCTACTGCGAGCAGTCGCAGTAAGAAAAATTCTCAATGGCACATATATCAATGTCATCATCCCAGCCAGTAAGGCCATTAGAACAAAAAATAAAGCTCCTGGATCATTCATAACTTGACCATAACTACCTTCTGTCCTTCATGGGAAATTAACAAGATAAACGATTCGGCTTTCCCCACTTACCCCCCCCCCTCCCTTTAAGTAAGTCTGCTATGGGAAATTATGAGTATGTATTAGAAAAAAATGGCTAAACTTCTAAGTTTTTCAGACGATTCTCGCAGCTCACTTGAAAAAGGGGTAAATGCTCTTGCCAATGCCCTCAAAGTCACTATTGGTCCAAGAGGTAGAAATGTTGTTTTAGAGAAACAATTTGGGGCTCCCGATATTGTTAATGATGGAGTAACAATTGCTAAAGAGATTGAATTAGAAAATCCTTTTGAAAATATTGGCGCAAGATTAATAGAACAAGTTGCTTCTAAGACAAAAGATAAAGCTGGGGATGGAACAACAACTGCTGCTGTTTTAGCGCAAGAAATGGTTCAGCAAGGACTTAGAAACACTGCGGCAGGAGCAAGCCCAATCGAATTAAAAAGAGGAATGGAAAAAGCCACATCAAAATTAGTTCAAGAACTTGCAAAAGAAAGCAAAAGTGTTGTAGGAGAGGCAATTAAACAAGTTGCCACAGTTAGTTCAGGTGGAGATGAAGAAATAGGAGAGATGATTGCTCAAGCTATGGATGCTATAACCGTTGATGGAGTAATCACTGTTGAAGAGTCAAAATCTCTTGCCACTGAATTAGAAATAACTGAAGGGATGGCATTTGACCGTGGTTTTAGCTCTCCTTACTTTGTTACAGATGAAAATCGTCAAATATGTGAATTTGAGAATCCACTTTTATTAATTACTGATAGAAAAATAAGTTCTATCTCTGATCTAGTTCCTGTATTAGAAGCTGTACAAAAATCAGGATCGCCTCTAGTTATTTTATCTGAAGAAGTTGAAGGCGAAGCCTTGGCAACTTTAGTTGTAAATAAAAACAGAGGGGTTTTACAAGTAGCAGCTGTAAGAGCACCTTCATTTGGTGAAAGACGCAAAGCCGCTTTGGCAGACATTGCAATCCTTACTGGAGGAACATTAATAAGTGAAGATAAATCAATGACGCTAGAAAAAGTTAAGTTGTCAGATTTAGGAAAAGCAAGAAGAATAACTATTACAAAAGAAAGTACAACAATTGTTGCTAATGGAGGACAACAAGGTGATGTTGCTGCAAGAGTGGAATCTATAAAACGTGAACTTGATGCTACTGACTCTGAATATGATAGAGAAAAGTTAAATGAAAGAATTGCAAAGCTAGCCGGTGGAGTAGCAGTTATAAAAGTCGGTGCACCTACTGAAACGGAATTAAAAAACAGAAAATTAAGGATAGAAGATGCATTAAATGCAACTAAATCAGCAATTGAAGAAGGAATCGTTCCAGGAGGAGGAACAACATTACTCAAGATAAGTGAAAAGTTAATTTCATTGTCAAATGAATTAGAAGGAGACCAAAAAACCGGTGTAGAAATTGTAAAAGAAGCATTATCTGCCCCTGCTAAACAAATAGCTATAAATGCTGGAGAAAATGGAGATGTAGTTGTATCTGAAATAAAGCGTCTTGGTAAAGGTTTCAATGCCAACAATGGTAAATACGAAGATTTACTCGCAATTGGAATTATAGATTCATCAAAAGTACTGAGATTGGCCCTTCAAGATGCCGTATCAATTGCTTCTATGCTTATAACCACTGAAGTGGTAATCGCTGATAAGCCTGAACCAGAAACACCTCCAGCAGGAGAAGGTGCTGATCCTATGGGCGGAATGGGTGGAATGGGTGGAATGGGGATGCCTGGAATGGGCGGAATGGGTGGAATGGGGATGCCTGGAATGGGTGGAATGGGGATGCCTGGAATGATGTAAAAAATTAATTATTAGATAGCCATCTTCTAAGATTTTTCAAATCTGGAGATGGTGGTGCTGGTGGTAATGAATCATAGTTAACTGATTTTTCTAAACTTTTTTTTGTATTCTTTCTATTTAATTTTTTATTTTCCAAGCTTGAATTATCTGAATCATTAGCAATATTTGCAGTATATTCATTATTATCTTCATTGTTTGCTTCTATAAAGTTATTATTTACTCCACTTGAGCCAAAACTTATATCTTTATTTGGATTATCAGGAGAAAATTGAATAGCTTCATCAACTAGTATCTCATCTTCTAATGTTTCGTTAGTGAAATCCTGAATTTCTCCTTCGATCTCAGCCTCACTGTTTACTTTTTCATCAACTAGTATCTCATCTTCTAATGTTTCGTTAGTGAAATCCTGAATTTCTCCTTCGATCTCAGCCTCACTGTTTACTTTTTCATCAACTAGTATCTCATCTTCTAATGTTTCGTTAGTGAAATCCTGAATTTCTCCTTCGATCTCATGAAGAGTTTCGAATCCATAACGATGAACCCATTGACCTTTAAGGATGGTCAAAGTTTCATCCTCGGGGGAATCTAAAGCTTTCAAAATTTGACGTTTCAATTGAAGCTTACGAAGAAGATTCGGATCAGAATTTTTTGATTGGTTCACAGGATTAAGCAAGTTTTCGATTTAAAAGAGGTCGAATAAGGAAAAACAATCCAATTGTTAGGAGGCTCAAAACAGTCAAACATCCATAACCTGTTACATCACCATAGGGGGCACTAATAAGAACACTACCAAGATCAAACGATTTGTCGTATGCAATTCGAATAGGCTCAATTGCAAAAGTTAAAGGGTTGACAGAAGCAAGAAAGCCTAACCATGTCGGCATGAATGTAAGAGGAGCTAAAGCAGTGCTAGCAAATAACAATGGCAAGTTGGAAATGAATATCACTGCAATCAATTCAATATGACCAGGCAAAACAAAGGCTAAGCCTAGGCTTAATGCAGTTACAGCAAAAACTAAAAGCAATAAAGTAAAAACAACAACTAAAAGTCCCCAAAAAGTCGGCCACCCATATCCCAATATTGCAGCAGCAGCCATAATCACAAGGCTTTGAAGAAAGCTTATAGATGTTATGTAAACAACTGATGCCAATACAATTGAAAATCTACTTGTCAAAGGAGCTACTAATAAACGATTAAGGAAACCAAACTCTCTATCAAACATTACAGGTAAACCTGCATTAAGAGCACCACTAAAAGCTGTAAAAACAATTAAACCAGCACCTAAAAAACGTCCATAACTCATTCCACCAGGTAAAAATTCACTTGGAGCATTAGAAAAAAGAGAGGTAAATAAAATCAACCAAATCAAGGGTTGAAGCAATCCAGCAAATAAAGTTGATGGTCGCCTTATTAGCTGCAAGAAAAGCCTTTTAGTTAACGCTCTTGTCTCTTGAATTAAATCAGCTAAATCTGTTTGATTTTGGAAATTCTTTGTTGAAATTGTCATGATTCAATTAAATAAAGATCAAAATCGCAATTAATGAAAATATTCATCTCATAGCTTTTTTACTCTCAAGCTTTAAGTCTCTCTTACCAGCCAAAGAAAGCTCGGCATCCATCATTGTTCTCCCAGTTGCTTGCAAATAAACATCATCTAGACTAGGTCGACTTTGAGAAAGGGCAAAAACTTCATAATCAGAACGATTTAGATGCTCTCGCAATAGAGGCAATACATTTTGATCTTTCACGACAAGGTTCAATGAAAATCCTTGAGATCGATTAACAACAACTTCATACACTCCTTCTATATCTTTCAGAATCTCTCTGACCTTTTCAGATTCAACCTCATTACTAAATTCTCTAACTCTTAAAGTTACACGATCACCACCAAGTTTCTTTTTCAGCTGCTCAGGGGAACCCTGAGCTATAACTTTTCCATTATCAATGATCGCCATTTGATCAGTTAAAGCATCTACTTCTTCTAAGTAATGACTGCTTAATAAAACAGTTGTTCCTTCTTCTTTAAGCTCTCTTAAAATTTCCCATATTGTAGTTCTACTCTCTATATCTAAGCCTACTGTAGGTTCATCTAATATTAGTAACTGAGGCTGATGTAATAGAGACGTTGCTAAGTCAAGTCTCCTTCTCATTCCACCAGAGTAAGTACCACATCGACGATCAATCCAATTTTTCATTTCAAGCCTATTTATCAAATATTCAATTCGATTGTTTCTATAAGTATCACTTAGATGATAAAGATCACCTTGCAAATGAAGTAATTCTCTACCTGTCAAAATTTTATCTATAGAGACTTCTTGAGAAACATATCCTATTTCCTTTCTCACTTTAATTGGATCAACTAAAACATCATGACCTGCTACCTGAGCATGGCCAGATTCAGGTTCTAATAAAGTAGCAATAATCTTAAGAGTCGTACTTTTTCCTGCGCCATTAGGTCCAAGAAGACCAAAAAGAGAGCCCTGAGGAATTTGAAGACTCAAACCTTTGAGAGCCACTACTGTCCCATAAGACTTAA
>QCJQ01000016.1 GCA_003215935.1 Prochlorococcus sp. AG-409-D09 | reverse complement strand
AAATAAGCATGGAGCTCTAACTGCAACAGCATTATTCCTCCTTTGTCTAACTCAAATACCAGAAGCTATAAAAAATAGTGCTGAGATTTTTTGCATAGGACAAACTTCTAACCAGGTATGGAAAATAGAAAAAAATCATAAAGAGGCAAATATGATTGCTGTACAAAGATGTAATGGGTTTAGATAACTAAATTTCCAATATTTTATCCTATATAACATACTTTAAATATAGTAATTATTATCAGTTGGATAACGCAGTCTTAATTCTAGTTTTAACTCTGGGAATAATTAAATTAGGCAATATTGATTGATTATAAGAATGTTTCAATCATACTAAAAAATTGTTAATGATTTATAAAGTGAGATTGATAAAATCAATTAAAATGTTTTACAGCACATTCATAACCTGACTCTCTAACATTTTTATTTTGGTCAACTATCAATTCAAGAGCGCATTCACAGTATTTTTGTATTGAACTTTCGGAAAATCCTTCAGTTGAAGGATTCTTAACAGCACTGGAAATACAATCTAATAGTTGAGCTGAGTCATAAGCTCTAACTAATGGAGCCGATACAAGCAAAATCAATACAGTGAATCCTACAATTAAAAGATAATAAATTTTTTTCATAATTACATCAACTTTTTCTTAGAAAGATATTATAAATAAATTTTGGCTTAATTTCAGTACTTGGCCATAATTCCACGAAGTAAACCATAAATAAAGATAATGAGTGAAAATCATCTATTAAAGTATAAAAGCTAAAAAAGATTGTCTTTCTACTATGTAAAAAAAGATAGCGCAAATCATTACTTTTCCAATAGGCGCATTAAAAGGGGAAAAGATCCAAACCCAAAACACTATTTCTCCTAATTGAATCTGAGAATGAATTCATCACGAAAACAGCTATATACTTTAGGCAAATTGCTAATGGATATATACTTGCGTATTAACCGTAACTTCCGATTTAAAGCAAAATAACTTAAGGTCCTTGGAGTTCTTAGAGTTTTATGATTGAACTTCAAGCTGCTATTGATAGTTTTGCTGTTTGGAAAGCAGTTTTATGGTGTTTTTATCCTTTCATCATTTTTTTAATTTGGGACTTTGGTAGTCAACTATTTAATGATAATGATGATGATGATTTTGATGGTGGAATGATGATCCCTGCATACCAAGCCTATAAAAGCTAAATATATCAATTGTGTTTGAATTAATTATTTTATATCAATATGAATTATTTTATTAGATCTTATATAAATTTGTTCAGAGAAAAAGTGATTATCATTAATGAGTAACAGTCCCATCCATAATTGTAATATTCGTATCCTTAGAATTTGACCAACGCAATTTGCTTAGTTCTTGATAATCTTTACTGTTATAAGCCTCAATTGCTATTTGCTTTGAAGGAAACTCAATAATTACTGCAAGTTTTCCTCCATTGCCCTCTACGGTTTTTGATTCCAAATCCTTTGCGATTACAGATCCTCCAACAGATTTAATCCAAGTACCAAAACCTTCAACATATTCAATAAAAGCGGGATTAGTAACAGTTGTTGTGACAAGCCAGTATCCTTTTGCCATAAATTTAATTTAATTAAAACTATGGTATCTCATCTTAGCTAAATTGATCAAATAACCCTTTTTAACTTAATCAACAAAAAGACCAGGTTTTCAAGCAAAGATCAAATAGATCAAAAATTAGAAAAATAAAATTCGATACAAGATATAAATTATATTCCGAGTTGTCGCAGCTTATATTATTTTTGATTATAGATTAAAGCTTAACTTTACTTAGATAGCGTCATAAAAAAAATTATACATAAAGAGAAATTATCTGTATAAATTTTTCAAAGTATCATAGCAAAAAGTAATTACATCAATTTCACGGCAATGAATAAATGCTGCAGAAATAAAAATTATTTTGAATTTAATTAATAGGCCGATTCTGCACTATTAAGATTTCTATTATCTTCGCTCCACATTTGAGAAGCAATTCTGATTGTAAGTTGCCTATGAATCTTATTAGAGAATTTGCTTGCGTATTTATGGGCTCTAACTTTCGAAGCTCCACTAAAAATACCTTCCAATGCCACTTCTATGTCTTTTTCAGTCATGGGTATGGTATGAGGGGCCTAAGCTTAACTTTGAAGAATCAAAACAACAATGCGTCTTAAAACCTAAACATAGTTACAGGTAAACCATCCTATTTAGTGTCAAAAGAAGTAAAAAGTAGAATGTACCTGCTATATATATGGCCATGCCCCTCTCAAATAAATTGGCTAAAACCTTTAATTCACCAAGGTTTTTCTGATTAGGGCACCCTTAAAAAGGCAATTAATTTTTAAATTATTTGTCGGACAGGGGGTGATCAACACTTTTCTATTGCATGACTCGTTTTAAACAAAACAAGTTCTCACAGAGTTCCAACCAACAAGGAAATACTAATACAATTTACTTGGGAACAGATTCAAATACTTCTCTTATGAATTTTGGCCTAAACCAACTAACTAAAAGTAAAGAGGCTATTTACTCAGAAAGACTTGGTTTACTCGAAGATAATTTCATTAAGTTGCTTTCAAAGCAAAAAGATTAATCTTTTGACTTTATCTAATCTAATGATTAATTATATATTTCATTATTATCTATTAAAAGGATTCCAATTAAATTACAGGACAATTACCACTTTCTATATAAGAGAAGTTAATTTAAGGAAATACTCTTGAGAAATGGGATTTGCCATATAAATTGCATATCCAACACCTATTGCAAACAACATTACACATAAAAGAACTGCAAAAAGAGTCATTTTTCTCCTTAATTTTTTTTTATTGCTACCTGTGAAAGTGAATTTTGGCAATTTGTTGCCCTTGGAGATAGTCATTAGAATCTTGCAATATACAATTAATAGCAAAAAATCATTTACTGCCAAGTGAAAATGATTCTTTAATTAAAATAACCTCATATATTTACTTTGAATTATTATAAATGCTATTCATGTCATTCAAATATAGATAAATTATTCAAGAATCTTTTTTAAATCTATGCAGTCAGAAGAAAAGTCTATATAATAAGTTTAATAAAATTTTCAAGATAAAAGCCTTCTCAAAGTCAAGTATAAATAAGAATCAAGACTTAACCGATAAATATGCACTGAAATATATAAAATATCAATTTTTCAGTTTTGCTAGAGAAAAGTGATTTCCCATTAAAATTTTTAGAGTCAAGCTCTTTAATAAAAAATTACTCATGAAAGAATCTACAAAGAACCATTGGAAATTATGGGCTTTTGTTATAGGGTTAAATTTTTTAGCTCTAGTAGGAGCAATTTATTTAAAATCAAATGGTGTAGATGTTTTTGCACTTAAGTAAAGCCCCAAAAAGGGTCACATGTATAGCACTTCACTCCGGCACTTCAACAAACACCAGAAATAGCGCCAAAATCTTTATTTTTGTTAATTAAATCTATATATGGTGTTATGAAATCACTGTCCTCTCTTGACATTGCCTAATGTTTTGTTGGGCCGCGTGATGGGGCGCATTAGGTCATGGCAAACGAGGTTTACCACTCAGTTATATCGCTGAAAGCAAACCTCTATTTAATCATCAAAATCTATGAAACTTGGATCACTTTTTCTTGAATCTATTTCCACTGGGATTATCACACCAGAAGAAATGGATTGGATAACTTCTAATCAAGTTAATTTCACTCGTATTGAAGAAGCTACTGCTTTAAAGCTTGGGCGTCTATTAGATAGAGGTCTAGTGCAAATAGGTTGTCGTCTACTAGTAAATAAATTCTAAAAGTTAATGGTAAATAAGACTATAACTTTATAAGGTTCCAAACACTTAACTCTTCCTAGCTTAAGTAATAAGCTAAACAATACCAGGAATTTCAAAGGGCAATTTACTTTCCAAGGTGATCAAAAAATCATGAGCTACAGGAATACGTAAAATGAGAAGAGGAACGGCGATATGAGAAGCAACCCACATAAAACCAAGGACAGGTGCCCATTTACCAGCATTTTTTAAAAGACTTCTCTTGACCATTACATCTTTCCTTAATTTAAAAAGATTACCTTATATATATTACTAGGCGTAAAAGCATTAAACTAAAATAAAACTATATTCGTATATAGTTAGATAAAACTTTTAAATTTAAAGAAAAGGTATCGTACATGATTTCTGTTTAAGGAACACCCTAAGATAAATTTGAAATATAAAATAAATAGTTATTTTTATTTTTCATAGAAGTTTCCTAATTAGTCAATATAAAGTTAATTTTATACTAATTTTAAGTATTAATTAATTTAAATTCTAGTTAATATAATTGAATAATTATTTGCTGGCATCTGAATAACATTTATTTTTATGAATCCATACTTAAAAGCAAGCTTTTTTACATCTTCTAAATCTCTAAGTCCCCAAGAAGAATTCTGATTCCTCAGTGATCTATCAAAAATGACATTACTTTGACTTGTATGGGTACCATTAATAGTAAATGGACCATAAAGCATTAAAAAGTAATCATTAATTAAAAGATCATTTAATGCTTCAAAGAGTGCTTTCGTACAACTCCATGGTGAAATATGGATCATATTTATACAAACAACACCTTTAAGAGTTAAAAGCAATTGTTCATCTAAAGGCCAGGGCCTTCGTTGAACATCTAAATCTATAGGTTGAGGCATTTTCATTTTCAAGTCATAGTGATCAATCCAAGCACTAATACTTTTTCTATGAGCAAGTTCAGGGTCACTAGATTGCCAAACAATACCTGAGAAATTCTGTTGAAAAAAAACTCCATGCTCTCCACTTCCACTTGCTATTTCAAGAATAGAGCCTCTATCAGGCATAACTTTCGATAGAACTTTATGAATATAAAGTCTATTACGACCAGTTGCTGGATAAAAAAGCCTGTTGTCCAAAACTCTTTTTAATAGAAACCTTTAAAGAAATTTAGCTGCTAATTGAACAAAATATTATTTTGAGATAATGTTAGTTACGTGACAAGGTAAAGATCACATACTATTGATTATTATTAAATAATAATCAATAGTAGTTGGAATATTTTAGTTAAACTTTTAACCTAATTTAACTAAATTATAAAAAGATGGTCTAAACTCTACCAGTCTGGATATCTTGCATCATCCCCTAAAGGTTCTTCATAAAAATAACCTAATATAATACCTCTTTCATAAGAGTCAAAAAATTGTCTTAGCAAGGTCCTTATATCATTCATCATCTTGAACCTTTACTACACGAAGGTTTAATCCTAAACAAATAACAAATCCACCAATAAGTGGAGTCCAAAGTTGCCAATAGTTTAGATCAGCTGATTGTAAAAATTCCATAAAAAAATAGTAGTATCTAAAAGGCTGTTTCATACAAATATAAATATATCAGTGAATTATTTAATCTGAACTCAAATGATAGTAGATTTAATAAAGAAATTTGCTTAAATATAAGAAATAAAAAAATCAAATCCATGAGCGATTCATTAAATAAAGGATTCCTTTATCTAGTTTCAATAGGTATTTCTTGTATAGCAATCCAATTAATTCCTATATCAAGACAAGCTGCCTATTGGAATCAATGTCTAGATAGCACCATCTCATGGATCAACCAGACATCAAATTTCAGTAAATGGGAAAAAAAAGCTCAAGAATCTCTGGCTGTTGGTGTTTGTAATGGAGCAGTATATGAACCAAAATTAAAATATGATTAATAAATTGACCACTTCATAATTTCATTGCATACTTGACTTTCGCAAGAATTTTGTCATCTAAATCATTATCAGTTTGCAATACTAGCCACTCAATTGCACTAATAATAAAATTTTTCATTTGTTTCTTGAAAAACTTTTTTAGCATTAGAAAAAGAATCGGTTTAAATATTAAAAAAATAAAGCCAACCATAACAAGATTTAATTACTAATATATTATCAATCATAATAATTATTTGAAACAATATATTCAAAGTAAATTTATGAATGATTAAAATAATTTCATATGATCATCATTTTTTCTTTCATATAAACAAGTTAATACATTAAATTGAGATCATCTCTATTAGAATACTTTTGAAATCTACTCGACTCGTGATGAATAACCTTCTTCTATCCAAAGAGCAAGCCCGCCTCCTTTACCTCGAGCGGAAAGCCATCCTTCCTTACCTTGTGCAATTAAAGTGAAGAATGGCATATTAGTTTCATTAATGCTAGCTATGGAGCGCTTAAAAATTATAAGTTTTCCTAACCTAACTTCAATACGATTAAAATAGAATAATAAAATTTTATTTTCTCTTTTTAAATTAGCTCCGCCACAAAAATACAATGAAAGAAAACCAAATCGAATAGAGTTAATAATTTCTAATTGATCACTGTTTTTAGTATTTATGATGGTTTCAGCTCTTTTCAACTGTAAAGTCGCTGAAAAAGTTTGAAGCAACGTGCTAAATAAATCATTTTTGTTGTCACGACCTTGATCCCAAACACTATGGAATTTCCAGATTCCTATTAAAGAGCTTAAATCAATGCCACTTCCTTGAACTCTTGCGAGCTTTTCAAGTTCTAATAGCTTTTGATAACTAGGTAGATCGTTATATTTGAATGATTTCATTGATTTTTAAAGGAAAACGGGAGAAGTTCTAACCTTTTATTAATAAACATCTAGAAGGTAAGCTATCTGAATTTTTCTTATCTATAAATAGAATATGTACATTCTTAAAGAACATGTCAGCAGCAGCGACACCAAAAGTTAAGGCAGAAATATCCAGCCAGGCAAGATTCACAACTAGTAAGTTGATTCAGAATTTAGGCTCCAATAGAGAACAATACAAATTTGAAGGTACATTTAGAAGTGCATGGGGAAGGGATTAGAAAATGCTTTTATGAACAGATACAAATACTTGAAATGACATTTAGAGTCAATGCAAAAGCTGACAACCCTAATGTCAGCAGGACCTTTCTCTGGATACAATTTGGTGTTTTTTCAGCTCTCAATATTTTATTTCTAATAATATATCTATTATATAAATATTCATCGACTGCTCATGAATTTATAAGTGGAAGACCGATATAAATATTGCTTTTAGTATTTAATCTAACATTTATCAATAGACCCAATAATAGTTATTACTATCTAGACATAAAAAACCTTTAAGAAGAAAACTAATCAAAAGAAATCTAAAAATTAATCTGATAATTTCTTATAGCTTTATACCTGATTAATTATCATTCTAACTAACGGCGCTATAGATCCAATAGCTAGAACCAAGAAAATTAAAAAAATTACTAATTTAGCTTCCCAATTATTCATACGTTATTTATATAAGATTATAATATTCATTTGGACAAAATAAGAATTAATTACAAAATCATCAATTAATAAGCATATTACAACAAAATATATATTTATATTCGAAAATTGGTATCTTACAGGTATTGTTATAATATTTTCAAATATTACTTTGATACAACCTTATTCTCTAGAACTTGAAGCCAATAATGATCTTATTAAAAGTCTACAAAGAGTAGCCTTAAGTGAAAAGAAAAGTGGATATATATTAAGCGTTGTAGGGAACCTGACAACTGCTAAAATTCAATGTCCTGGAAAAACAGAACCAACTGTTATTAATGGCCACTTGGAAATAATTGCACTTAACGGAACAATTTCACCAGAGAAATGCCATCTTCATATTTGTTTTTCAGATGGTGATTGCAATGTATGGGCTGGTCACCTTGAAGAAGGAACAAAAATCTTAAAAAGTTTAGATATTTTAATTGGTTTTTTAGGAACTACATTTACCAAAACTTCTCCTAAAGAAAAAACTAATGAAATAGAGGTTGATATCTATATTCTTCCTAATTGTACTTGGTCAAGCAGAGCAGTGAGAATGCTAAGAACATTACAAATATCACATGATATTAAAATAATAAAAGATGATATTGAATTTAAAGCACTTAATAAAAAAACAAATCATACAACATTTCCCCAAATATTTATAAACGGTGAATTTATAGGTGGCTATTCTGAGTTAGCTGAACTTCATTCATCAGGAAAACTAAGTAATTTTAAAGAATAAACAAATATTGTATACCCAATAAATCAATAAAAAATTAACAACAAACTGATAGTAAATTAAAAGGGATACTTAATAAAAGTAAGCAATATTTCTATTAAGTATTTTCAAGATACCATAGATAAACTGAAGAATTTTTATTCAAAATAATCAACGAATTCTAACTACATCTCACCAAAAAGAACAAAAGCATTAATACTTATTGATTTTTTGTATCTAATGATACAGAATCACAATCCTGCAAAAGGAGGGCTATCAAATGACAAATGAAAAAGCCTTATATCTAAGTCCTAAGGGTGGTTCAATTGTTTGCTTGCAAGGGAACATTAGGAGAATATTTCGTTCGTGCACAGCAACTAAATGCTTATATTCAGCAGATTTACATTCAGCTAAATCTAATTTGAATCAACTTGAGAGCAATAAAAAAATACTATCTCCTGGAAAAGATACAAATCTACCATCACAACGAAAAACTACACTTAAATGGAACGATGATGGAAGTTTGTCAGCAATAGATATGACAAGAATTATGAATCGTTTGGAACAAGTAGATTTAACAACATGTGAACTATCCTGTAATTGGAACTGCTAAAAGTATCAGCACGTTAATTAATAGATGAAGAGAAAGAATATTTATTAATAATTTTATTTGTAGTAATTAAAAATAATAACCGATGTCTAAGTTTTGTTTCACAACTATTGCAAAATAATTTTTTCACGTGAAATTTTATATAGTTAATTTTGATAACTAATGTTTGCAGCTATTGACCCAGGGCAGCAATTAGCCACAGCAAATTTTGTGCTTGCACTATCTGCCGCTTTTTCAATAGGGTTACCATTAATTTTAATAAATGGAAGTAAAAATACATGTAAGAAAGATTTACTTGTACTTACTCCTGAAGAATTAGCTTATGAAATTGAAATCTTCGGCTGGCTGGTTGAATAAGGTAGTAATATAGGAGTAAATATTCCAATTATTTGCTCCTATATTACTAGTAATTTACTCCTTTCTAACTTGCTAGTTTGACCTCCTTATCATCATTGAAATCTGTAAAATAATTAATAATTGTTAGCTCTAATGTGGAACTTTTAATGTACTTATCATAAACAATTTGAAGAAACACAAAAGCACAAATCAGGCAAAAAATAAAAAAACAAACAAATGAGGTTATATCTACATCAAATAAGTCTGAAAAATCATTTGAGACTTTCAATTTCTGTACTACCCTATACATGAGATCAGATCTACTAATTATGTCATAGCTAAAATTATTTATTTAACAAGTCTTTCTGAAGGAAAGGTAACCATCTCTTAACAAGAAGATCTACAACTAATGCTTAATCCAATAAATCACAATTAAAATGACTCACTTTTTTGTAATCAATGGAAATAAATAGAAGTAAACATAAAATATTGCATAAGATAATCTAATGTAATAAAGAAATATATAAAATAAAATATTAATAATGATAATAATTTAAGTGATATTTCTAGATAATATAGATATTATTATAAGTTTAGACTTTATCTCGTTCAAACCTACGAGCCACCTCATGAAGAAATTCAGATATTTGAGTATTTGTGTATCCTAGTTCTACCCTGAGCTTCATACAGGTATTTGTAATTTCATTCCAAACATCGGCCCTTATTATAGGCTCTCTATCCTTCATGAATTTGTCTGCTTTCATTTACTAGTAAATCGGATTTATAAATTAATTTAACTATATATCTTTTTAAGCCAAAAGTATAGTGATTAGTTTATTAATAAAAAAGATGTATATTGATCGATATCAAAATAAACCTTTGTTTCTTTTTGAATTACATGTTTAGTCTTAAAATAGAAGTAATAGCAAACTGATGGGAATTAATCAGCATATCCATCATCATCCTCAGAATGTATTCTCCTTGGTGTGTCCTTGGACTGCTCATACCAAGGATGGACAAAAGATTCAGGATCGGAATAGACTTCACTCTCTAATTCATTTAATAAGGATTTTAGATCTTGAATAATCCTCTTAAGATTCCTTTTTTTCATTATTTAGTAAAGTTGCATAGGTTATAAAAGCAAAAAATTGCTTTGAATTCAGTTATTCTAATAAAATAATAAAAGTTGACATTGAAAAATTTTAAAGATCAAATAACACTATGAGAGCTATTCATGATCAAATCAAGTCTAATTGAATAAAAAATATATTATGCGTTTAAATAAACTCAAAAGAAACAAGATAATCACTAATGAAAGAATGATTTGACATCTAAAAAGATAATAAAATGAATTTTTATAAATATGAACGCAAGTATGATCGAATATTTGATTACTCTAGAAATATATTTGCTTCTATTTATACATGCTAATACTAATCGCTCTCATTAGTTTCATTGATTTTATATAAAAGCTCAATTTTATAAGAATAATTAGTTTCATTAATCTTTTCAGGCAAATTATTATCTTTATTTGCTAATGATTTACTGGTTTTATTTTTATTGAGGATGTGATTCAATTCATGAACCAAATCTTTTAACAATAGTATCAAGAGGAGTTCAATTTTTGTTGACAATTCAGATAACAATTCGGATATATCTCTAATTAAACTCAATACGTTTTTTTTATAAGGGCTGGTTCCAGAGATAATTTCACGTACCCATATCCAAAAGGCAAAAATAGAGAAAAGAAGAAAATCCTTCATAAACTACAAATTCTCTGGACTATTCATAAGAAAATAATAGAAAAACATTTTCTCTAATCATGAGTGATTGAGAAAAAGTATTTTTCAATGTTGAATGTCATTAGTATTTAACTAATATTTATTCAAAGTAAGCAATTCTGTCATGAGTCTTATCGCTAGAGTGTTTAGGCCTAAAAATAATTTTATTGTTTCTTTAAAATTAAGTGTAATAAGTCAAGAATGAAATTAAACGTTGGATGTTTGGTTCTGGATTTCATGAATCCTAGTAATCAAGTCGGATGCAAAATGATTATTTCTATGATCATAAACTTTTGATCTAAATATTTGCCGTTGACATATATCATCTCCGTCAACAAAACAATCATCTATAAAATCATCAAAGGCTTGTGTGGACATTGATCTTTACGTAATTAAACAGAATATGCAACAAATAAATATGTAATTAAATGCGTAATAACACCTAATTTACACTAATGAAATTAGAAAGCCTGATATTTGTATAAAACTATAATATGTAGAGTTCAACACAATAATTATAATGAATGGGATATTTTATTATAAGATTAAAAAATATATGGTGATCTAAAGAATTATCGAATAGCTAGTTCTAAACTCCTTTTATGTACTTAATAAAAGATATTAATGCTCTTATAAATATGAAATTACCTTTAATTAGTTAGGTTTTGACTTTGTCGTGAAATTATAAAAATCTTATCGACAGCTAAAAATCAGTAAAAAGCTATTTGATTGAAAAGTTCAAGGAATTATGACAATTAGATGACCTATGACACCTCACTTGAGATGGTTGTTCGATATCCTTATATTTGTAAGTCAACTCAAAAATGATCAAACTCACTACAATTGCCTGGTCAGGAGGAGCATTAATTGTTTTTTTCTTATGCGTTTTCATATATGAGATTCAGGTGAAGATTGACCGTTGGAACAATAAGAATATCTCTCCACTTCCTTTAGAAGGCTTTCTCTCTATTTCAAGCTTTATTGCTGTATTGACGTCCTTAACTATTATGTTTACAGCAATATTTGAAATACTTCTATTTTCCACAAAGACGTCATTAATTGCAGCATTAATAATTTCAATAACAACAGGTCTTCCAATGTGGTCTGTTGTAAAAGGTTTATTGAAAGATGTTAAGTCAGGAGAGCTCAAGCCAATAGTTCCTGGTGAATTTGAATAATGAATAAATAAATTATTTCTTTTATTTAGCATATTGGGATTTATCCATTAAATAATCTCATTTAATTAGATCCCAAAAACTCTAAAAGAAGGTAAAAAAGCCTTCAGGAAATAATAAAAAGAAATTAACTTATTTAGCTCAAATAAAATATTAGATTAAACTAATCTATTTAAAACATATTAACATAAGTATTATAAGTAAAAATCCTATTCAATTCTTTATATCATCAGTGATGAGACGCTAGTTATACGAATACATTAAGGATTTTTTAGATGCACGCAATAATATTTATGGGTATATCATTTTCAAACACTTCTCTTTCTTATAATATCCTCCAAGTTTGGCCATGCTGCTAATAATTCTTTAAGTGCTTTTCTATTTGGGGCATACAAAATGCAGGAAAAAGCACTCATAATATAAAATACAAACCATAATGGACTAATTGTATAAGCAGAATAAAAAGAAAACAAAAAGCTTCCTAAAAACAGAAATAGTAAAGTTCTATTTATGATTTCTAAAGGAGACCTGCTTAATCTATAAAAATTTCTATTTGATTTATTGAAATCAAATAATTTACGTCTCTCTTCTCTCTTCATCTCTCTACTCATGCTTTCAAGTTCTTGATCTAAAGCTTCATTAGATTTAACTAGTTCTGCTAATTGCTCTTCCGTGAAATCGTCAAGCAAATCAGTGTCATTCTTCGTTTGCTTCATAAGATCATAAAAGATAGGTTAAATGAAGATGCTTTTAATATAGTTATCAGGCATTTTAAACATACTCAATAATTTGAGAAATGTCATCTCCTAAATAAATTTACTGTTTAATAACTATGTAAGGATTATTAATTAGTAAATAAAGATCATAATCAAACTTGAAATCAAGGTGTAATTTATACCTATAGCATTAGAATTTAACCGTATCTAGGTTGTTACATCTATTGCCTCGAAAATATATATATGTTTTATTTATATTAAACATCAAGAGGAAAATGAGGGAACAGAAAGAATACTATGGAATTATTCTGAAAATTATTGGTTTAAGCTCATTAATTATTGGAACAACAATTGGCCTATCTAATATAATTTTAGATTCGAATCGGTTTAAGCAAGCGGCTATAGCAATAGCAGGTGGAACAACTGTTTTAATAATTAGTAAGAATATTTCAACTAAGAATAAAGAAGAAGTAACAGTACTAAATGAAGATCTATTAGTAAAAGAAGAAAAAACTCGCAAATTGTTAAGTAGAATATAAAATAAAACATCTCATACAACATTATTTATATCTTAAAATTCAATCAATATTTAAGCATAGTAATATTATAATAAGATTATATCTATAAAAATACTAATAAGATGCAAGGTATAATCTATAAGATGCATTAAGAAAAACAGGTTATAGAGAAATAAAAGTATGTATTATTTAAGAACGAAATAACAAATGAATAATATAGATTCAGAGAAGTCTTTATAATTAGCATCAAAGAACTTTCGATAATTGACTAAATCATTTAATTATCACATAATTAATTATCACATAATTAATTATCAAAGAGGGACTAAATCAAATAACATGAAAAAAAAGTTTATAGAGTATTTAACAAATAATATCTGCAGGATTGGAACAGATGAATCAGTTTTCAAATCACCATTAGTAGATAATATTTCAATTAATTCTCAAAGTTCATTCAAAATGTGGTTAGAACATAAATTACTTCAAAATACAAGACTAATTATTGAGCCAAGTATTGAAGGTAGTGAAATTGCACTACATTATAAAAAAGGAATACTAGCAGAAGCAGTATCAAGGAGCGGGACTAATAAGTTAAAAATTATTAAAGGTATTAAAAACATTCCCGAACAAATCTCTATTTTCAAAGATATAAAAATTAAAGGTACATTATATAAAATAAATAAAAAAAATAAAGTTCGAACTTTATTAACTACTCAATCTAGAGACAAAGGTACTAGTCTAATAGAAGAATATAAATTTTGTTCGTATCAACTATTCAAATCAAATCTAAATCATTTTACTGAACTTGTAGCGTTGAAAAAATTAGGCTTTGAGGTTCCTGACTCCGAAACAACTGTCTACACGAAAGAAACTTATATATATATACAGAAATGGCTAGAAGGGAAGCTTTTTGAAACCTACCCAAGTAACGGGCTGATAGTAAAAGTAAATTCAAGGAAATTTCAAAAACATCTCTCTGAAAGTAATAGATATATTCATTGGGCATTTTTATTAAGGAAATAACGCTATTATTATAAAATAAACTAAAATTCCTAAATTCAAAATGAGAGCACTTGTATTCTCAGTTTTAATAGCAATTTCTATATTTTTCACTGGGTTAGCAAAAGTTAATGCAGCAATTCCAGGCTGGGCTCCACCAGAAAATTATAGAGAAGGCGATTCAATTGGTATGTCATCAGAATTACCTGAAGATAATCAAAAACCAGAAATATCTCAAGATGAGAAAGACATTAATGATCTTTTTGGGGATGAGCAATTTTTTCCTTTTGAACCAGGATTAGGTAATTCTGCATTTTAAAATAAAAGTAAAAATAACTTATTAGTAACTATTTGTATTAAAAGGTGCAAGCTTTTATAATAGTCCTTTTTATTAACTTGTCACCATTGGGCTCTTTCCATGTAGAATTCTTTTGAATTATTCCATTAATAGATGCATCTCTATATAACCTTTCCTCACAGTTTACTTCCATCAAATACAAATTAGTAGTTAGAATCTCATCATTTTCTTCATTAATTTCATTATATTTTGTTGATAAGGAAAGTACACCTTTAGAATCGTATTGAATACTTCCTATATCTATAAATTGTTTACCACTGGAAGTTGATGCAACTTCTTGCCAAATAATAGAATCAGCAGAAGAAACAAAATTCACTGGAGACAACAAAATAAAAGCAAAGCAGATGAAAATACCTATTAACTTGAAAAAGTCTTTTAAGTAGTTCATTCTTATTTCAATGTGAATGATTAATATTAAAATATAAGCCTGTTAAGATATGGCAATCATTAGATACATAAATTATCCTTGCACAATTCTAAAAATTGACTCCATAACAGAAAATTATAAGAAAAAATTATGATAATAAAAAGTCATTCATGTATATGTATAAGTTTTATTTTACATGCGAAGTTTTGCCTTGCGATCGTAGATAATTTAAGTATAGAAACTTGCTTAAAATTTACTCAAAAATATACCAGTAATATATCTAATTATTACTGATACTCAATGAAGTATGAAGTCTTTCCCAAACTTGCCGTCTAAATCTAGTGCAATCAGCACAATCACAAACCCAATCGTCACCTACTCCCCACGCATCTCCTACTCCATTAGCTCTGCCACTTAGAGTATGAAAGGTTTCGGGAAAAACCTGCGATAATCTTTCGTTTGAAATCTCTGCCATCATAAGAACAACAGTACGTGTTTCATTAGAAGCTGGTTATAGAAATAATGAAGCAAGTAATATTTTAGCTTAAAAGTAGCATATTCAAATAATTAATCAGAATAATTATACAATTTTGATTCATATTTTATTAATAGGTATTCTATGTAAGATTATATTTAGATCTAAATGGATTTAGTAATTATATTAAAATATAGTTACTAATACTAGTGAAGAAAATCATATTTAGATCTTTATAAAATTTTCTAGAAATAAAAATAGATTTAGCTACCATTACTAATAATTTAAGTAATGGTAGCTAAAAAAATGGTTTACTGATTACTCTTAGAAAATTCCAGGAATAATTTGACCAGTAGTTGCATAAGAACCAAATGCTGCTACAAAACCAAGCATTGCGGCCCAACCATTAAACTTCTCAGCTTCAGGAGTCATGAATCAAAATGAATATTTTCATTAAGGAATGTAAACGGTTTGTTACGTAAAACGAAGTCACTTGAGGTGCGGCTTACCGTACGATAGGGAGCCCTAGACCTTGTTAGTTCCTTTGTTTTTAAAGTCAATGATTAAGAAAGGGCGCTGAAATTAGGTGCAAGGTAAGAGTTGAATGAATTTAGTGTTACACTAGCTAGGCACTTTTAAGCGATTTTATTGTTTAGTTTTTCGTCTAATCAGGTCCTTTCAAAGCAAAAGTTTAAATCTGCTTCAAAAGCCTAATAGTAATTTGACCTTTATTTTCTATTTTTTAACTCTTCAACTACAGCATCCCATTTTCTCGCTGCTTGTTCACGTTCAGCTTTCTTACCTTTTTCGATTAATTGTGTTGGAATTTTCTTGATCCATTTAACAAAATTCATTATCATATATTATTAGTATTTTATAAATAATTCTAAAAGGTATTGATCAGATCATAAAATAAAAAATCTAAAGATAACAAAAAAAATAACTATTACCATAGCTATTCGGCCATGAATCAATTCAGATCTACTCAATCGAGCAAATACAGACATGTCAACAGCCCATTTATTACATTTATATCAAACTATTCGCTAATCGCAAGTAAATATTAATGATTTATACAATCAATAAAAAAAGTATAAGTAGGTAAATTAATTATCCTTAAATTAATTATATGAAAATATATTTTCATATCTAGACAGAATACAAATAAAAAAGAGAATAATATTAATTAAATGCTTGGTAAAAGATGTACTTACTTAATTAACCTTGTTCTTCAAGGGATGCATTATGGGCTTTTTGCATCTCAACCATTTCAGCACATGTAAGTGCGGGCCTATAATTGAATTCTACGCCAAAAGCAGATCGCCAAAACATAAAATGCTTGAACAAAGCTTTAGCATCAGCTGCTTTACATATAATGCATAATTCACCTGACTCAGGCATATGAAGTCGAGCGACAAGTTCAAAACCTTCAAATTTGTCCATCTTTGCTCCATCTTCCATATATTTAATAAACTGGGTATACCCCTCATCCTGTGTAACCTCAGGAACAACAGCACTTACAACGTAAAATTGCATGAGAAAAAACGGTAATACATTATATTTTAATCAAAAATTCTGAAACCAAACCCATAAATACAGATTCAAACATTAATTAAAAGTAATATCTATTTCAGAACAAGAAAATTGATGAGTTAATAAACAATATTAATATATTACTGATAGAAATTTCATAGGAGACGAAAATATAGATTTAATATTGGAGTATTCAATTCACCAATTTTCTAATTATAGATAGAATAAAATAAATAACCCAATAGCTAAAACCTACATAGATGAAAGCAATAATTCCAGAAGCCCAGTCACTCATAAGAGTTCCTATAATAATAAAAATCGCAATACCGAGCAAAAGAAAGTAACTTTCCATAATATTCAGAAAGAATATGCTTATTTTCTCATGGGCTATTATAAATAAATCAATATTAATATTGTATAAAATAAAAGAAATAACTCTAACCGAAACAATCTAAATTATTATTATCTGTATTTTAAGTGAATTACAGTACACTACCGTTTAAAATTTTTGGAAGATAAGCTAATTAATAAACTTTTTAAAAATTAATACCTCTTCTAAAATAGCTTAAAATAAAAAGATATTGACTACCTTATATGAATAATAAACTTTGAAAAGAGAATTTTAACTTCATAGCTACGACGATTTCAATTTGATCTAGCGATCCTTCTAAGATTTTCTTTGTTTTCCTGACCATTCAAAAAATTGAGCTCGCAATGATACATAGTTAAGTAATGAAAAATCCTTTTAAACTTTATTGGGCAGAGGAATGGACTTTCCAAATTGTTCATATGTATGGTGGTATCCATCTAGAAGCTCATGGTCTTGGTATCTGTTTAAGATCAACATTACTACCAAGTGATAATATTTTAATAGCAGCTGATAATTTGATTTTCAAAGAAGACCGAAAAAGAAAAGCTTTAAAAAATCACTGGAAGAGAATTAATAATAGTCATATCAATTGAAATCAATATGTTCTAATTAAATAACAAAAAAACAAAAATTATGCTGATAGATCATTTTAATTTAATATTCATCAGAATATTATCTAATAACTCTTGAGGAATATCAACGGAAGTTAGCTGCCAATTAAATATATTTTTTCTAGTTAAAATAGCTTTAATTGGTTCCTCACTATTCTCTATTCTACTTTTAACAACAAAGTTTTGATACGATAAGTACTTCATTTTGATATTTTCAGGAGAATTTTCTTTGTTATTGTTTTCATTAGGTATCTTCAAAGGGAGTGATTTCTTTTGATATTCACTTAATTTATCATTTTCTATTAATTCACCTTTTTTCATTAAAAGAGTTAGGCCATAAGGTGTCACAGTAGCTTCAACTATAGAATCTAAAATAACGCTTGCGATTGGCTTGATAATAACAAAACCTAATTTAGAAAATGAATTAATTCTGACATTTTTGGTCAAGCCAGTTTGGAAAGCTTCGAACAATTGCCCTTTTAAACTTTTCCTAACAGAAGGAAAATCAATGTACTTTTCCGCATAATTATAATTATTATTCTCTACTGCATGTTTAAATTTTAACAATGTAATAAATGGGCTAATATATATATAAGTTACTACAGTTATAATTGTAAATAGAGAAGTTTTAAAGAAAAAATTTTTGGGTTTAAATTCTAAGCATAATTTCATAAAGGTAATACATTTTTTTTAATATAGCAAAAATTTTAAGGTGCTAATAAACTTTAAGAATAATTAAATCCAATAATATTATAAATAGGTTAGAGGATCGACGAGCCAATACCTCTTGCCATAAAAGTAGCCAGTAAAGGGATTAATGCAAAACCAACCAATTCGAAATTAATAATCAATCTAAATCTTTTTACTAATTCAGTCGAAACTTCTGGGAGATTACCTTTACTTAGAGGTAATGCCCATAATATATAAGTAAATGTTGGGTATAAAGATAGTGCGCCTACAGCTGCAAATAATCCCATTTTGACCCAAAAAATTGGATTATTTGTATAAAATTCACTGCCTTGGCCAAACTTAATGACTCTGTATATGCCACTAACTAATAAAGCAACTCCTGCTACGCCGTAAATGACATCAGCAACAACTATTGAAATAGCTTCACTTCTATTAGGAGAGACCTTTAAGCTAATTCGTTCGTAAAGCAATGCTCCAAAACAAAGCATAAAGCTTAAATAATGCACATAAGCGACTAAGGCACTTTGAGTAACAAAAGACGGTTGGGTCAAACCTAAAACCATTAGCAAAGGGATGCAAATGTTACAATAGCTAATTTCAAATCAAACAGTGGCCAATAATATTTAGTTATTAAATAATCTTTTTATTATGTGCTGAACAAAAGAATTAGAAAGTAAAATATCTAGCAATTGAGTGAGGTCAGAATATTTTCAACAGACAAATAAAGCATGATCAACTTGAATTTCTTCTTTACAAGAACTTAAATAGCTTTACTGTAGTTAAAAATAAAAATACTAGATAAAGTCGCCATAAGGTTCTTAAAATTTATATGCTTTTTCTTGTTCTAGAAGTTTTATCATGATAGTTAGAACTCAACAAAATTAATTGTTTTTGAATAGGTTTAAATCAACAAAAAACAAAAGGGTTTTCAAAAAATCAAATCAAAAGGTCAAGAATCATCAATTAAACCTAGCTATCTGCTTCTGATATGCTTTAGTATAGAAATGAAAAACATCAAGAAAAAGCAAACCAACCTCCTTTCATCTCAGCCTGATTTTGAAGAGATAGATCATCGTCTGGCATGTGGCTGGTATGCACATATAGAAGGCAGTGGGCAAAGGAAGAGATACTTAAAAACACTTAAATCTGACAAAATTTACACAAATAAAGTTTAATTTTTTCTAACTTCACTCTCTAGTACGTTATAAATCGATGCTATTTTAACTTGATATTTAGTTGATTTAAAAATCATTTATCTTTATTGACCTAGAAAAAAATAATATTTTGTATCAGACAATTAATATTAATTAAAGCATACCTCTAAAATTGACTTATATTAAATGCAAATAACTGAATCAAATGAAACTTTTTCTTATAGTTATAATTGGCTTAACAATTGTTTCTATTTTACTACTAATATTTTTTTTATTAACTGCTTGGTCAGCAAAAAAAACTTTATTAAAAGCACAATCTACATGGTCTGCTAAGAGCCTAAAAATTCACAGAAATAAGAATGGATTAAACAAAGGAAGCAAAGGGCCTAATATATTAGAGGATATAGCACTTCAAACAAATGCTTATTTAGATTCAAAAGATAAAAGTGAATAATAATAAATGAGTATCTTATTTTAACTTTGTGAAGTCTTGTTTTAATATTATAACTATTTTAAAATTCATTTTTGGTTCATAACTTTTTCTTCTGGAAGGAAATGTTCCTTTCCATCTGGAGATTTATAAATATTTTCTATGCCCCATTTGGTTTCAATTTTTTTTACAGATAAAGTCCCTTCGGGTAAACAGGCTAAATATTTTTGGGCGCGATTCATCAAAATTTTAATATATGCATTCTTTCTAAACCCTATCAAAAAGACAATCAACCCTTATTAAGATCCCATGAATATTTCTTAATATTTTTTATATATTTTAATTTAATAGCCTTACTGATTTAATTTAATTGTTAATTATAAAAATAATGGACCAGATAAAGTCAATGCTGTAAATCTCTTAAATAGATCTTATGAACATCATTAAAGTTAATTGACTTTACCTTAAGATCAAAATGAATAGTGAATCTTCAACATAAGCAAATTTAATTAAATTTGCAATTGCTTTAAATAAGTGAGAAAGTGATTCAAAATATATATCTAGACAAAATTCTTAATGGCCAATAACCTTCTCAACATGACTGTAAATAACCCTATCTTTGTTTTTGTCGTGCTTACAATTATTTGGTTTCTCCCTGGAATCATAATCAGAAGAATATCTGCAAAAAAATTAGAGGAATCAAGAAAAATAAATCAAGCTAAGGCTATTGCCAAACTTTATCCAAAAGAAAAATAATATTGATTTAAGAAAAAGTAATTCAAGCTATTGAAAACTATGAGATTTTAACTTGCTTAGAAGGTTTTCTCTTTGAAGGGTGAAGCCGCAACTCTTCTCTAAAAACCTTATCTCCCCAATAAAAATCCTCATAAAAAGACATAACCGATAATGCAACTCCTGCAGTCAAAAAAGCACCAACAAAAAGCACTATCACTAGGAAATGATGGGAAGGAACCCAGGCTTCTGAGGTGCCTATAGCCAAGAAAAGCTTTTCAGCTGAAAATAATAGATTTTCCATATACTCAGCTTCGCTAGAAATGAGAAAAATAACTACCTGGTTGAAATACCCAATTTCATCGGAAATCTAATTAAATTAAATTTTGCTAAAAGAAAAGATTTCATTGATTTTTCATTTCCACATAAATCAAAAAATCATGGATTTTAAACTCTTAATGACACAATTTTATTAATTAGAAATTTGCGACACCTAAAGGAAATAAAATCAATTGTAGGGTGAAAGCAACTATCAATGACAAAGCGTTTAATTCAATATGGAGGCTATATTATCAGCATTTTTCTAGTAGCTTGGTTAATTCAACCCTCAATAGCTATAGTTCTTTTAAAAAGCATTTTAAAATTTATAATATTTGTTGGTCTTCCTCTTGGAGGACTAATGGTGATTAATAAATTAATTATCCTTAAGCTTGAACGAGTTTGGACTATTACTTCAATTTCTTGGTTATTGGTTAGTGTTACAACTGGATTATGGCTGATGAAGCTGATCGATAAACTTTTCTCTTAATTACATTTCGAAAAAGCCTACGTATTTCTAGATCTAAATCTATAGAACTCCTGAACTCCCTTTCTCTAAGTAGTCTCCAGAAGAGATCTGGCTAGAGATGAAAAGGTGAAATCACTACATGAAGAACAAAAAAGAGTCCAATCATCCTTAAAATAAAAGAAGGCTTTCACATAACGTTTTTGATTAAAGTTAAAGAGATTAATCTTTTTTTGGTATTTCTGCTTTTTTTATAGGAGAATTACCCAACTTTCATTCATACAATGCTTCATTCAGCACCTTTATTGGCAACTATTACTATTGGTGGCTTTAACGGAGTTGCAGCGGCCCTTGGACTAATCGGTCTATTTCAAGTTTCACAGTTCATCTACTACGGCAAAAACGATCCATCAGATGGTTGATCACCATTTGAATTTTCTTCTTCAAATACATAACGAGTTAACCTTAGAAATGTAGAAATACAATTTCTAAGAATATCTCTTATAGAAAAAGCTAGATATTAATCTAGCTTTTTTTGTGAGTTACTTAGTCTTTAAATCCTATTAAGACTCATTTCTAGAAGTAAATTTTTATTCAAGCTAAAGCTAGTTAGCTCTTTTTTCATCAATCTAGTGAAATAATTAGTTAGTTTCCGCAAAGTCAATGGTTTTTACTTTCCTTACTGCAATTTTCTTCCCAGATTACGGTTACCAAGGTGTTCCATGGGACTTGTACTTAGTTCATCTATTCTTTTTTGCAATCGTAATTCCATTTCACGTAATAATTTTTGCAGCTCGTAACGCCCAAACAGTTAAGCCTAACGGAGTTAAGGATTGGTTAAAGGGTGAAACCTCATTAATTAAAGATGAAACTGCAACAACTTTTCCAAATAATTTTCCAAAAGCATTGTAAATGAAATTAATTATCGCCTGAAATAAAGACCTATCTTAATAGTATTAAAATCAAATTAACAAGACTAATATGATTTAACATCAAGCTGCATTTTTAGTTTTATTTATATCATCTAGTTCTATCAAGTCCAGTTTAACACTGCTTTTACAAATTTTTTTTATCTCATCTTTTCGATTATTTTTCCCTCTCAAAAGATAGATAAGTTCTTTCAAGTTTTGGAATAGCTTAAAACTTTCATCAAATAAAACAAAAGAGTTGGATTTAATCTCCTGCAAAATAATTTTAATTTCTTTTTCATATTGATCTTTTTGATAGATCTTCATAGCAGTTAAAACTGCAATCAATACAATAAATAATAGAATCAAGGTAATCATTACAAATAAGCGATATCTATTTAAAGCTCTCGTTCAATTTCACTTTCGACAAGTACCTACGTTTAAATAGTTGATTTAACAACACAAAAGCAAAATTACACCTATAAGTTTTACTTATAGGTGTAATCATTATTGACAATCAGAATTGATCTAAGGAGGGTTTTGCTTATACATTTATATGTAAGGAAAGAAACACTTCAAATGGAAATGAATCCTTATAAGCCTTTTATGCAGGCTATTCAAAAAATCTATGCTCCTTCAAATAAGCAACTTAATCAAAAGAGCTTAAAGCAATTTAATTATTTAAAAGTCTTTTAATTGATTAGATCAGGCATGGGCTGATTTTAGATCGCCTCCTCTGCCTCCGGCCTCCTCTGCTACACCTATTCGAGCAAATAAATCAAGACTTTCTTGATTAAGATTAAGGACTTCGACCTTGCTACCACCTAGCTTTAATCTTCTAATAACTTGATCAAGACATGCTACCCCGCTCTGGTCCCAAACATGAGCATTTTTCATATCTATAGTTACTAAATCAGGATGTTCATGCAATTCAAATCCTTGTTTAAAATAAACAGTACTTACAAAAAATAACTGTCCAGAAACTTTATAAATTCTATGATTTTGATTGTTTAAAAAACTTTCCACTTTTATAACCTTTGCAACTTTTCTACTAAATAATATTGCGGCTAAAACTACTCCCGATAAAAGTCCCAAAGCTAAGTTATGTGTAATAACTGTAATAACAACTGTAAGAATCATCACACTGCTATCACTTCGAGGTATAAGTCTTATATTTCTAATGGAAGTCCAATTCGCAGTGTTAACTGCAATCATAATCATAACCCCAACTAAAGTGGCCATTGGTATTTGATTGACCCATTCTTTAGCTAACAAAATCATCACAAATAAACAAACTCCTGAACTGAAAGTTGACAATCTAGAACGACCGCCATATCCAACATTCATTACAGATTGACCAACCAATGCACATCCAGCCATCCCTCCAAACAAAGAACTAATTATATTTCCTACCCCTTGTCCTCTTGCCTCAATATTTTTATTAGTAGTTTTATCAGTCAAATCATCTAATATATCTTGAGTCAAAAATGTCTCCATTAAGCCTACTAAGGATATAGCTAAGGCAGTTGGCAAAATAATTCCAAGTGTATCTAAATTATATGGAACTTTAGGTATTCCAAAGCTAGGAAGACCCTCTGGCAAAATTCCAAGGTTAGCTACAGTAGGAACATCTAAATTTAATCCAATAGATAATCCAGTACAAATAAATATTGCAATTAAAGCGGAAGGTAATATTGTTGTAATCCGTGGAAGCAAATAAATAATTAACAAAGTAATTATGGTTAATAGCCAAACTATAGGCATTTGAGAAAGTGATAAAAGATTTTTTTCAGGATGAAAAATATCCATCCCTAAGTGTGGAAGTTGAGCAGTCAAAATCAAAATTGCCAATCCATTTACAAATCCATCCATCACAGATTGAGGAACAAATCTCATTTGATAAGCAAGTCGCAAATATCCCCACAAAATTTGAAGAACCCCTGTTAATAAACCTGCCGCAAGAAGATATTGAAGACCTAAACCAGGTGAAATACTTTCGCCTTGTTGCACAATCCCTGTCATCAACAATGCAGTTGAGCCAGTAACAGAAGTAATCATGGCGCTTCGTCCGCCAAAAATTGATAATGAAACTGATAAAACAAAAGCACCAAATAATCCAACACGAGGATCAACTCCTGCAATTCCAGAAAACGCAATTGCTTCAGGAATCATTGCAAACGCAACTACAAGGCCCGAAAGTACATCACGAGAAGGCAAAGAAAAGCCATTTTTAAATTTCAATAAATTCAAAATTCAAATCCAATTCTTCCTATGCTGCCTTATAAGACCTTATATTTTTTATCTATTAAAAGTTCTTAATTATTATCGATAAGAATTTTGTTGCAACATATTCAAAAAATTTAAAAGCATTATATATATTGAATAGCTTTCAAAATACAAAGGTAAATTATTTTAGTAAAATTGGTTGAATTATATGAAAAATTAAGATCAATCTTTTGATTTTATTAAATCTACTAGTTCTTCAGTGGTTAGAGCAGGTTTAAACTCCCAATTCATTGAATGCTTTTCTCTCCAAGGGTTAAATACTTTATATAAAATTGAAGCATTTAAAGCTTTGCATATTATTATTCCAGTTCCATCCTGTGGTGTATGAAGCCATGCTATACGTTCATAGCCATCTATAATATTTTTATCTTTTTCATTCTCATAATATTCCACTAGAGAATTATCAGCAAAAATCTGATCTTCAGAAGAGTTAAAAGTCCATGTAACTACATATAGCTGCATTTTGAATAAATAAGAAGTATACCTTAAATAATATGCGAAAAAATTCACCGCATTTCAAGAGTTTTTTATATAAAAAAAATGATTGTGGCTTAAATATTTTTATTTCTATAACCAGGTTCAAATTGTCTACGTGCTGCTTCAGTCCTTAAAACCAACTGGCGTCCAGAACTTGTCAGGGTATATCTAAGGGCTTTCCCCGATTTAAACATTGCTTCCCCAATAGCTTTAGTCCTTGCTAATTCGATCTGATAAGCCCTTCCTACAGCTCGTTCGGCATCAACATTTGCCAATTTAGCTTGTTGAGCTAGTCGACGAGTTTTGGATTTTGGTAAAACAATGAGTTCGGTTTCTGGTTCTGCCCATCTCCATAACCAATTTGATTTGGACTGAGTAATAGCCGAAGTTTTTTTAATCATGCTGTTATGCCTCGCTCATGCAATAGATAGAAGAAATCTTTCAATACCTATTTAAGGTTATGGATAGAAAGCTTTCATGGAAAATAATTAAAAAATTAAAAAAAAGCAAAATTGTACTTATAGATTCTTTGAAAACGAGTAGATATTCGTCAAAATCAAATCAATATGCAATTTGCCAAAAAACCTAAATTTATAAATTAAGAAATTTAAAATCAAGTAAATTTAATTAATATAGAGAAAATTAACAATATAATTCTTTAATAGATTAAAATACTTGTTTACTAAAAACAAATACTTCCAGTAGATACCAATCTAAATTGCTGGAAAGAAACTTAACGCCCACAAATAAAGAAACAAGTTAGCTAATACAGCTAAAGAAATTGAAGCTAGCTTCATTAGTTAATTGATTCCACAATTCATTTAAACTACTTGATCAGGATATAAAAGCCTATGTCACCTCATCAAAACATTTTTCTAAATACTATTTATTGCTGAGTAAATTAAATTAGAGCGACAATTCTTTAAGGCTAATTTTATTTTGTTTATTGTTAGATAATTGATAGGATTTTGATTCAAATAATGATCAGGAATAACCAATAAATTATTTTCATCCAATCTCCTACGATTTGAGAACCAATTCCCATCTCTTAAAACTGAAGCTCTGCATCTTATTTCATTAGTTTTCGAGTCAACCCTACGCTCAATAATCCAACCATCTATAACATCAAGACGACTAAAAAAGTCCAAACCGGCTTTTACAGGTGTTTCACAACACAATAATGCCATGCAAAAAATTAAGAAATTATATTTCAAAGCAATCACTAACCTTGTGTGTCAAAGAATGATCAAAAAAATTATGGGTCGCCTGAGATTCGAACTCAGGACCAGCCGGTTAAAAGCCGGATGCTCTACCACTGAGCTAGCGACCCTTGTGTGAATTGATCATTCACATGAAAAGTTATCACGTTAACCTTCTTTATATGCATGTTTGTTCATTTTCAAGCATCTAAGTAGTAAAAAAAATCCTTAACCCATACTGTAAAAATCAATTTTCACAAAGAAAACCGCCATTTCCCCCTAGTTAAGCAATTTGGATTTATAAGGTTTTCTCTTAACATTTGGCAATTTTTCGAGGAAATATAAATTCAAGCAAAAAGATTCTGCATATCATTAAAAACTTTTAGTTCTATCCTTACATTTTTTGTCAATACACTTACTAGGCTTTAATAAAAGAGTCATTTGTAAACACTTGAAAAACGACACATCAGTAACAATTATTGGAGCTGGTTTGGCTGGTACTGAAGCCGCTTGGCAGGTTGCTGAATCAGGAGTAAAAGTAAATTTATTTGAGATGAGGCCCATAAAAAGTTCTCCAGCTCACCATACAAGTGAGTTTGGAGAACTTGTATGCAGCAATAGTTTTGGTTCCCTAAATAGCGATAGATCTGCAGGATTGCTTCAGCAAGAATTACGGACTTTAAATTCTCTGGTCATAAATACAGCGGACCTACATTCAGTTCCCGCTGGTGGTGCACTAGCTGTTGATAGAAGTCAATTTAGTAATGAGTTAACAAAAAAGATAACTGCACATCCCTTAATAAATATCAACAGGAATGAAATTAAAGCTCTTCCTAATGAAAATCAAATAACTATAATTGCTACTGGGCCATTAACTAGTGAAGATCTTGCTAGAGATTTAAGCAACTTCACAGGAGAAGAAGAATGTCATTTTTTTGATGCTGCAAGTCCTATAATTACAGGGGAAAGTATAGATTATAAAATTGCTTTTAAAGCCAGCAGATATGATAAAGGAGAAGCTGATTATATCAACCTTCCATTAAATAAAGAGGAATATATTTCTTTTAGAAATGCGTTAATAAGTGCAGAGCAAGCACCTCTTAAAGATTTTGAAAAAGAATCCGCAATATTCTTTGAAGGTTGTCTTCCAATTGAAGAACTTGCAAGAAGAGGGGAAGATACAATGAGATATGGACCATTAAAACCTATAGGTATATGGGATAAGCGTTGGGGAGATGTTACTGATAAAGATCTGCGTAAAATTAAACGAGCATATGGGATCGTTCAACTTCGTCAAGAAGATAAAAATGGACGTCTTTGGAACTTAGTAGGCTTTCAGACCAATTTGAAATGGGGCGAACAAAAACGAGTTTTCAAAATGATTCCTGGATTATTTAAGGCTGAATTCATTCGTTTTGGAGTTATGCATAGAAATACATTTTTAGAATCTCCCAAAATCTTAAATCCAACGCTTCAATTTAAAAAACGTCCAACGTTACTTGCTGCTGGACAAATTACAGGTACGGAAGGATATGCAGCCGCAATAGCTGGAGGTTGGTTAGCAGGAAAAAATGCTGCTTTCTTAGCTAAGAAATTGAACCCAATTCAATTTCCTTCCACAACAATGATTGGAGCATTAACCAATTTTGTTAGTAATGGGTATCAAAATGAAAAACAAACCAAAAAAAGAAATTTTCAGCCGATGCCAGCAAACTTTGGACTGTTACCAGAACTTCAAATACCTATTCGGAATAAAAAAGAACGTTATGGGGCTTATAGAGATAGAGCGTTAAAAGAAATTGCAAAAATAAAAAAAAGACTCATAGACTATGAAATATAAAAAATCTCTAAGAAGGCAAATCTCTACATTATTTTCAAATCATGGCTAATAAATTGAACTCAAAATTAAATTGGGATGCAATAATTATTGGATCAGGAATAGGAGGACTTGTAACGGCAAGCCAACTTGCCGCAAAAGGGGCAAAAGTTCTTGTATTAGAGCAATACAAAATACCAGGTGGTAGTGGAGGATCATTCAAAAGAAAAGGTTTCACATTTGATGTGGGCGCTTCAATGATATTTGGCTTTGGAGAAAAGGGTCATACGAATTTATTAACCAGAGCACTTGCAGATATTGGAGAAAAATGTGATACCATTCCAGATCCTAGTCAGCTAGAATATCATTTACCAAATAAATTAAATGTAATAGTTGATAGAGAGTATGAAAAATTTATCTCTAATTTAACTTCGCGTTTCCCTCACGAAGAAAAAGGCATTAGAAGATTTTACGGAGCATGTTGGAAAGTTTTCAACTGTTTAGATTCAATGCCTTTACTTTCAATAGAAGATCCATCTTACTTAACGAAAGTTTTTTTTAAAGCACCATTATCTTGTCTAGGCTTAGCAAGATGGCTTCCTTTCAATGTAGGAGACTTAGCGAAGCGATTTATTAAAGATCCAGAGTTATTAAATTTCATTGATATTGAATGTTTTTGTTGGTCAGTTATGCCTGCAGATAGTACTCCTATGATAAATGCAGGGATGGTTTTTTCTGATCGACATGCTGGAGGAATTAACTATCCCAAAGGAGGTGTAGGTGTAATTGCCGAAAAACTTGTAAAAGGTCTTGAAAGACATGGAGGGCAAATTAGATATCAATCTAAAGCAAAAAGAATTATTTTAGAAGGAGAAAAAGCAATAGGTGTTGAACTAAAAGATGGAGAAAAAATATATGCTCAAACTATTGTTTCTAATGCAACTCGATGGGATACCTTTGGAGGAGAAGGGGTTCAAAACCCTTTAATAGATCTAACAAAAACTCCTCCTAAAGAAAAAACTTGGAGAAAAAGATATAAGCCTTCTCCATCTTTTTTATCTTTACATTTAGGTGTGAAGAGTTCAGTTATTCCATCAGATAGTCATTGTCATCACATAATTCTAAATGATTGGAATAGAATGGAATCTGAACAAGGCGTTGTTTTTGTTTCTATTCCTACAATCCTTGATAAGTCTCTTGCACCAGAAGACAATCAAATTGTACATGCTTTTACACCTTCATCAATTAATGAATGGCAAAACCTAAAAGCAAAAGATTACATTCAAAAAAAGAAGATTGCCGCAAACAATTTAATAACAAAAATTGAATCAATTTTCCCAAATCTTAAAGATGCAATAACTCATATAGAAATAGGAACACCTAAAACACACAGTAGATTTCTTGGCCGACATCAAGGCAGTTATGGTCCTATTCCTACTAGAAAACTTCCTGGATTACTTCCAATGCCATTTAACAGTACTCGCATCAAAAATCTTTTTTGTGTTGGTGACTCATGCTTCCCTGGACAAGGACTTAATGCGGTAGCATTTAGCGGTTTTGCTTGTGCACATAAAATAGGTGCAAGCCTAGGAATTAATCCCTGGTCTTTACCTGATTAATTTTCAGTTTCTTACTTAAGGCAATGTATCAAGGCTAAATCTATATCCCTGCTGTCTAACAGTTGTAATACCTCCTCCTTCACCTAAACCAGCTTGCTCTAATTTTCTACGCAATGTCAAAACTTGCGTATCAACAGACCTAGGCCCTCCTGAAAATGGTGGCCAAGCCATTCTTAATAATTCATGCCTACTGCGAACCATCCCTGGTGGCATTAATAATGCACAAAGCAGGGCGAATTCTCGTGGGCTTAGCTCAACAGGTTTCTCTCTTAAAGTTACTTGTCTTAATAGCAAATGCACTT
>QCJQ01000015.1 GCA_003215935.1 Prochlorococcus sp. AG-409-D09 | reverse complement strand
AGTGTTTTGATCAGAAAGGAATTTCAGCTGATGTAAAGGATTCTGTATTAAATGCTGCTAAACGTCTTGAAGCTTTAGGGGCAGAAATTGTAGATATTTCCTGTCCTCGATTTAATGATGGTATTGCAACTTATTATGTAATAGCTCCATCTGAAGCGTCTGCAAACTTAGCTAGATATGACGGAGTTAAATATGGCTATAGATCTAATTCATTTGATAGTTTTTTGGAGATGGCATCTTTAAGTAGAGCAGAAGGTTTTGGTGATGAAGTTAAAAGAAGAATTTTGATTGGTACTTATGCACTCTCAGCAGGATATGTTGATGCTTATTACAAAAAAGCACAACAAGTTAGGACTTTAATAAAACAAGACTTTGTGAATGCTTTTAAGAAAGTCGATATTTTGCTTACACCTACTTCTCCTACAACTGCTTTTAATGCTGGTTCTCATCAAAATGACCCAATTTCAATGTACTTGTCTGACCTGTTAACTATTCCTGCAAATTTAGCTGGACTGCCAGCAATTAGTCTCCCTTGTGGCTTTGACAATAATAATTTGCCAATAGGACTTCAATTAATTGGAAATATTCTTGAAGAATCACGTTTATTACAAGTTGCTTTTCAATTTGAGCAAGACGCGTTAGTAATGAAGCAAAAACCTATTAACAATTACATTCCATAATATTAAAATGCCACTCTATGTGGTGAGAGGGAAAAGTGTATACGCTGTATATGGAGTGATCGAAAACCTCGATGCCATTTGTACCGATACATAACCACAGTGATTACAGCCTTCTGGATGGAGCTAGTCAGCTACCACTAATGGTTAAAAGAGCTAAAGAATTAGAAATGCCAGCTTTAGCTCTTACAGATCATGGAGTTATGTATGGATCGATAGAACTTTTAAAACTATGTGAGGCAGAAGGAATAAAGCCAATAATTGGAAATGAAATGTATATTATTAATGGTTCAATTGATGATCCACAATTAAAAAAAGAGAAAAGATATCATTTAGTAGTACTTGCAAAGAATATAACAGGTTATAAAAATTTAGTAAAGCTAACGACAATTAGTCATCTTAGGGGTATGAGAGGTAGAGGTATTTTTTCAAGGCCCTGTATAGATAAGGAATTATTGAAAAAATATAGTGAAGGCTTAATTATTTCAACAGCATGTCTTGGAGGAGAAATTCCACAGGCAATTCTTAGAGGTAGAACCGATGTTGCTAGAAATATTGCTAATTGGTATAAGGACGTTTTTAATGATGATTTTTATCTTGAAATTCAAGATCATGGATCTATTGAAGATAGAATAGTTAATATAGAAATAACACGAATAGCTTCTGACTTAAATATTAATATCGTTGCAACGAATGATGCACACTATATATCAAGAAATGATGTAGAAGCTCACGATGCATTGATATGTGTTTTGACAGGTAAATTAATTTCTGATCAGAAAAGACTTAGGTATACAGGCACAGAATATATTAAGTCAGAGTCTGAAATGATGAATTTATTTGTTGATCACCTAGATGAGCACGTTGTGAGAAATGCTGTGCAAAATACTTTCAAGCTATCAGAAAAGATTGAGAAATATCCTTTGATTGGCAGCTATAAGATGCCTAAATTTCCAATCCCAGATGGAAGTGATCCCATTTCATATTTAAGGGAAGTGTCCGAAATTAGTTTAGTAGAACGATTATCTTTAGATAATTTTAAAGAAGTTTCAAAGGTATATAAAGAAAGACTTGATTATGAGTTAGATGTTATAAGTGAAATGGGATTTCCAACATATTTTCTAGTGGTATGGGACTATATAAGATTTGCTAGAAAAGCTCAAATACCTGTTGGTCCTGGGAGAGGATCAGCCGCAGGTTCTTTAGTGGCCTATGCTTTAAGAATTACAAATATCGATCCAGTCTTAAATGGATTGATATTTGAACGATTTTTGAATCCAGAAAGAAAATCAATGCCTGATATTGATACAGATTTTTGTATTGAAAGGAGAGGAGAAGTTATTGATTATGTAACATCTAAATATGGAGAAGATAAGGTCGCTCAAATAATTACTTTTAATAGAATGACATCAAAAGCTGTTTTAAAAGATGTTGCTAGAGTCTTAGATATACCTTATGGAGATGCCGATAAATTAGCAAAATTAATCCCTGTCGTTAGAGGTAAACCATCTAAATTATCGGAAATGATTGATAAGAATTCTCCTAATCCGGAATTTAGAGATAAGTATCAAAAAGATCCTTTAGTAAAGAAATGGATAGATATGGCAATGCGAATTGAAGGTACTAATAAGACTTATGGTGTACATGCAGCAGGTGTTGTTATTTCAGCTGAATCGCTTGATCAGATTGTTCCACTTCAAAGAAATAATGAAGGCCAAATAATTACTCAATATTTTATGGAAGATATCGAATCATTAGGATTATTAAAAATGGATTTTCTTGGTTTAAAAAATCTTACTATGATAGAAAAAACTATTAAACTGGTAGAATCATCTATTGGTAAAACAATAGATCCTGATCATTTACCTGAGAGGGATCAAAAAACATTTGATTTACTTTCAAGAGGCGATCTTGAGGGAATATTTCAACTTGAATCTAGTGGGATGAGACAAATTGTAAGAGAATTAAGGCCCTCATCATTAGAGGATATTTCTTCTATTTTAGCTTTATATAGACCTGGTCCTTTAGATGCTGGCCTTATACCTAAGTTTATAAATAGAAAACATGGTAAAGAGTCTATTGATTTCCCTCATGAGTCTCTTGAGCCAATATTAAGTGAAACTTATGGCATTATGGTTTATCAAGAACAAATAATGAAAATTGCTCAGGATTTAGCAGGATATTCACTTGGTGAAGCAGATTTATTGAGACGTGCGATGGGAAAAAAGAAAGTTTCTGAGATGCAGAAACATAGAAAAATCTTCATTGAAGGAGCTTCTATTAGAGGAGTTGATTTACATTTAGCAGAGAAACTTTTTGATCAAATGGTTTTATTTGCTGAATATTGTTTTAACAAGAGCCATTCAACTGCTTATGGAGCAGTAACTTATCAAACAGCTTTCTTGAAAGCCCATTATCCAGTAGCTTATATGGCATCGCTTTTAACTGTGAATTCAGGAGCAACTGATAAGGTTCAGAGATATATTGCAAATTGCAATTCTATAGGCATTGAAGTATTGCCACCTAATGTCAATTCCTCTGGAATTGATTTTACTCCTAAAAATAATAGTATTCTTTTTGGATTATCAGCAGTTAGAAATTTAGGTGAAAATTCAATAAAGCAACTAATTAGATCAAGAGATTCTAAAGGACCTTTTGTTTCTTTAGCAGATTTATGTGAAAGGTTATTTTCTCATATAAATAGAAGAGGTTTTGAAGCTTTGATTCATTGTGGAGCATTAGATACTTTACAAAAAAATGCAAATAGAGCCCAACTTAATGCAGATTTAGAATTTATTTTAGATTGGGCTTCTTCGAGAGCTAAAGATAGATTGAGTGGCCAAGGTAATATTTTTGATTTGTTTAAAAGTGAATCTCAAGAAGAAAAAAGTTACTTAGATACAGCTCCTTCTGCACCTACTGTAAATGATTACTCTTCAACAGAAAAACTTAAATTAGAAAAAGATTTAATAGGTTTTTATCTCTCTGATCATCCACTTAAGCAACTTACTTCCCCAGCTAAATTAATTGCTCCTATAAGTCTTTGTGATTTACAAAATCAAATTGAAAAAAATCGTGTAAGTGTAATTGGCATGATTTCTGAAATAAAACAAGTAACAACAAGAAAAGGAGATCGTATGGCAATACTACAAATAGAAGATTTAACTGGTAAAGCTGAAGCGGTTGTTTTCCCTAAGTCTTATGAGAGATTATCAGAATATTTAATGACAGAAGTACGACTACTTTTTTGGGCATCAGTTGATAAACGTGATGACGTTGTCCAACTGATTATTGATGATTGCCGATCTATAGATGATTTAAGATTTTTATTAGTCGATCTTTTACCTGAACAAGCAGAGGATATATCTATGCAACATCTTCTTAGAGAATGCTTATTTAAATATAGACCCTCAAAAGGTGAGCTAGGTGTCCGTGTTCCAGTAGTAGTTTCTCTAAGAGATGGAGAAAAAACAAAGTATGTTCGCTTAGGTCATCAATTTTGTGTTAGAGATGCTGACTCTGCTATGAATTTGTTAAATGAAAAATCATTTAAAGCTTCTTTTAGTAAATGTTTGATTAGTAGATAATGTTTTATCAGCTTCTAATTATTCTTTTGTTTTAAAAGCGTCTTTCATTCGATTTATATTTGGTTTTATATTTTCTATCCCTAAAATGCTTCCATTAGCTACATCCCAGCTTGCTGAGAGAATTCCATAGCTTAGACCTAGAAGACCAACAAAAAAACACCCTGCAGATATTGTGAGAGTTAATGATGGAGAAATGTCTGCAATGCCTTTGCTAATTAAAATATAGCTGCCTATAAATACTCCCATTCCGGCTAATGTTGGTATACCTGTAGCTATAGCTATTCTCTTAGCCATTCTGTCTGCTACATATTTTGGAATACCCGTGTTTTTAGATTGTTGAGATTTCTGTTTTTTATTGTTTTTTTGACTTTTTGTCTGACTTTTAATATCGTTTTCTTCTTTAAAACCAGCATTTAATTTTTTATCAATCATTTTGTCTTGAGACATAATTTATATTTTTATAAGTCTACTGCCAGTTCTTAGCTTTGATTAACCTCTTATTGAAAGTTTTTTTATTAGCTCTGAATATCGCTTTTCGCTTTTATTCCTGATGTAGGTTAGTAAACGTTTTCTTTGTCCAATCATTTTTAACAAACCTTGTCTAGATGAAAAATCATGAATGTTATCCTGAAGATGTCCACTGAGTTTGGATATTCTCTCTGAAAGCATAGCTACTTGAATCTCGGGAGAACCAGTATCAGTTGCATGTTTTTGGTGAGCATTGATCAGTTTTTGCTTTTCTTCAGTATCAAGTGACATGCTTTTTTAAACTAGTTTATTCAATTACTAATCTAACTCCTAGACCCCCAATTAAGAAATGTTTTGAGCCAAACGAAGTAATGTACCTTTAAGTAGCAATTCTGAATAGGTATCAATTGAAGATGTGATTTCTTCATTATTTTGATTTGTAATTTCTTTTATCTCTTCATTTAAGGCTTGATTTATTTCTATTGATTCATAACCTAGAGATTTAAGCGTTGACTTTAATTCAAAAAAACATTCTGAATTATTTTTTAATTCAGTATTTTTTTCATTATTTATATTTTTTTCTTTATTGAAATCGCAATAAAATTCAGATAATTTTGAATTAAGATCTAATATTATTCTTTCAGCCATTTTATTCCCAACCCCTTGAGCTTTTGTAAGTGTCTTTATATCTTTAGTATGTATTGCTTTTATAAGTAAATTAACATTCATTTCCTCCAAAAGTGATATTCCTATTTGTGGTCCAATACCACTGATGGAAATTAGCTTTCTAAATATATCTCTTTCTTTTAAATGTTTAAATCCATAAAGATAAGAACTATCATCTCTTTGGATTTGATGTACCCATAATTCAATATATTTATTCGACTCTAGATCTTTTATTTGCCTAGGCAGAAGTTGTATTTCATAACCAACTCCTTGAACTGCTAAGACTATTCCAGTTCTATTTCCATTGTTCCAAATATTTATCTTTTCCCCTTTAAGCCAACTATACATAACTATCAATTAATTTTTTTAATGTTGAAAATAAATAGTTATAAACGTTGTTAACTATAAACATAATAAAAAAATATTACATCATAAAATTTTTAATGACATTCAGATAATTTTCAGCCTCCATCCATTTGGCACCCAACCATAGATCCCCCGACTATGCCTGCAGGAATAGCCCACCAACGATCCTTTCCTCTTGAAACAGCTGTGGCCAGTCCACCACCTAGTAATCCTCCTGCGACTTTACCTTCTGTACAGTCATTTTGATCAATTTCTGTTTGGCGTACAGTAGTTCTTGATTTTGGTCCACAAGGTACTTCTACGGTCTCTTCCCAGCTTTTTACATAACCAGGGTTACTTCTTGTTCCAGGTATGTATTCTTCTCTATATTCGACTCTTGTGCATGTCCTGGAAGTAGAGTATCCAGGCTGATATTCATCTGATAATACTGGACTTGTTGAGGATCCAATAATAACAGCTGAAATTAGAAGGGCTTTCATTTTTTTAGTGATGATGAGCTGTTTGATTTACTTTTTGCTAATTAGTTGTTTGTATACTTAATAATGTCGATGCTAGGACTAATAGACCACCTAATGCAACATAAACGTTAACAGGTTCTGAGAAAATGATAATTCCCCAAAGGTAGGCAAAGAGTACTTGCACATAATTTATTGAGCTTGCTCTTGAAGCAGTAATTAGACTTAATCCTTTAGTAATCGAAATTTGCCCTATTTGTGTAAAAATCCCAATTCCAAGAATTAAAATCCATTCAAAACCTATTGGCATTACAAAATTATTTAGAATAAAAGGAATAGATAAAGGTATTGATATTAAAGGAAAGTAGTAAATGATAACTAGTGGATGTTCTTTTTGTGATAATTTTCTTACACATATGTATGCAATTGCCGTAAGCAATGCTCCTAGTAATGCAACATATACGAAATTGTAATTAATATGATTAGTTTGCTCGTTTAACCATTTTGGTTGTACTACTAAGATTATTCCACATGTGCCGCAAATTAATGCATAAATAATATTTTTATGCAACTTTTCCTTCAGTAATATGCAGGCTATTACAACTATGAATATTGGATAGGTGTATTGAATTACAGTAGCTGTGGCTAATGGTAATTTTGAAATCGCAGAGAAAATACAGAAGAGTGCACCACTTCCGACTAATCCTCGAATTATTAGTAGTGTTATATTTTCGCCCCAAGGAGAAACTTTCTCTTTGTAAAGCATTATTCTTGTTATAATTAAGCTAATTAAAGCTCTTGAAAAAACAAGTTCAGTAATAGGTATTCTCCCTTCTAGTTTTTTAATACAAACTGTCATTAGACTGAATGCTAAGCTACTATTAATCAAAGCTAGATATCCATAGTTATTTTGCAGTGCTTTTTTTATTCTTAACTTTTTAATAATAGACGGCATAATTAGATATTATTAGAATGTTTTATGAGTTAATTTTATACATAATTTGATTTCTAATCTTTCTCAATGTTTAGTCCATCTGCACAAGTAAATGAGCACACCTAGGATTCATCCTCGAACTATTGATGCTGTAAAGGATCGTGTGGACATAGTTGATGTCGTTGGGGAGCATGTTGTTCTTAAGAAGCGGGGCAGAGAATATGTGGGTATTTGCCCTTTTCATGACGACAGTAAACCATCAATGACTGTATCCCCTCAGAAACAATTTTATTATTGTTTCTCATGTGGTGCCGGAGGTAATGCAATCAAATTCTTGATGGAATTTCAACGTCTAGCCTTTAGTGATGTAATTTTAGATTTAGCTAGGAAATATCAATTACCTGTTGAGACAATTGAAGGTCCTCAACATGAACGATTCAGACAACAATTAAGTAGAAGAGAAGAGCTTTATCGTGTCCTTTCTCTTGCTGGAGGATGGTTTATCTCCCAACTGAATTCTTTCAGTGGATCTTCTGCGCTGAATTACTTAATTAATAATCGAAAACTTACAAAATCAACAATTTTAAATTTTGAATTAGGCTTTGCTCCAGAAAGTTGGGATGCTCTTTTTAACTATCTCCACAATATAGAACACATATCAATAGATTTAATAGAGTCAGCTGGTCTTATTCTTCCTAAAAAAGGTGGAAATGGATTTTATGATAGATTTAGAAATAGAATAATAGTTCCTATTAATGATAGACAAGGTAGAGTTATAGGATTTGGAGGAAGAAGTCTTGATGGATCAGAGCCGAAATATTTAAATTCTCCGGAAACTGACATTTTCGAAAAACGAAAACATCTTTTTGGATTAGATAAAGCCTCCAATTCCATACGAAAAAATGACACAGCTGTTGTCGTAGAAGGTTATTTTGATGTTATTGCTCTTCATCAATCTGGTATTGATAATTCAGTAGCATCTTTAGGAACGGCTCTTAGTAAACATCAAATTACTCAATTATCACGTTGTACAGATAGTAAACGGATTGTATTTAATTTTGATGCTGATACTGCTGGTGTCAAAGCTGCTAATAGAGCAATTACAGAGGTTGAATTTTTGGCAATGCAAGGCCAATTAGAACTGCGGATTTTACATTTACCTTCTGGTAAAGATCCAGATGAATATCTTCAATTAAATTCTTCTGCGGATTACAAAGCCCTTATTGAAAAATCTCCATTGTGGCTTGATTGGCAATTAGAACAAATAGTATCTGATCTTGATTTATCTAAAGCCGACGAATTCCAAAAAGCTGTTGCTGGCTTTGTTCAACTGTTAGGCAAATTACCTCAGTCAGCTCTTCGTACCCATTATCTACAGAAGGCTTCCGAAATACTTAGTGGTGGACAAGCTCGTTTAGCTCTGCGGCTTGAGGAAGATTTGCGAAAGCAAGTTAAAGGTCAACGTTGGCATGGACGTTCAAGTCGACATGAAAAACCAGGCGATGCAAGTCTTCGAGAACGTAGTGAAGCAGATATTTTGCGGTTATATTTACATTGTCCTTTACATAGATCTGATATTCGTTCTGAATTAAGAAACCGAGAATTAGATGACTTTGCTATATATCACCATCGTTTAATATGGGTAGCAATAAATGATATTGAAGAAAAGATACTTGGTCCATCAATAGTTGACTCTATAAGTAGAGGAAATGATATCCAAAATAATTTATCTGAAATAAATTTGATAAAACTTCTATTAGAAGAATCTAATAAAGATAATAATGATTTATCCGAATTTCTAACACCTTTATTAGAGTTGGGAGAAGTACAAAAAGTTTTAATAAATCAACCCCTTCTTCAACTTCGTGGTGCTTTGGCTATTTTAGAACGACAAAAATCTCTACGGCGGTGTCGCCATCTTCTTGAATCATGGAGTACTCAAAGATTAGAAACTTTAGAAAAGTGTATTTCCTCTCTTATAAATCTAAAAGAATCGGAAACAAATCCAACCTTAGATATGGAAAAGAAGATTGTAGAAATGTTTGAAGAATTAAATAGTGATGCTTTGAAATTTCAAGAACTATATTACTCTGAGCGTAAACATATTACTCATTTAGATAAAGAACGGTGTACCTCTAATAATGATAATTCTTTACTTTCCGTATAATATTTATTATGATAAATTACTCTTTTATTGACTTTCAAGACTGTAAATTGGTCAATAACTTGTTGAATACCTTAATCGGTAATATTGGTTTCGATAAAACAAAAATGGCTATTAATCAATCTATAGACCTTCAACGCATGCATACTTCTTCATATACTATCCCAGTTTTAATAATGGAGACATGTGGTTCTGCGTTAGCAAGTTTAGATAACACATTAAGTGAAGTTGTTATTAATTCAATTCACCATAATTTAGTAGTAATATTAAGTTCCAGGAATAAAGAGTTTCAATTAATTAATTCAATTTACTTTAATCAAAACAATATTTTTTAAGAGCTTTGATAACTAATCTTGGTCTATCCTCTAAAGTATAAGCTTCATATTCCTTATCTCTTTTTCCAGAGATAATAGTTGATGATTTGATGGCTTCTAATTTTGACTTATTTAATTTAATATTTTTATCCTTTAATATATTCACTAAGTTTCCGTTGTTACAAGCTTGAGCAATATGTACAGCTTCATGCCTTAGCGCCTTTCTAACATATATACTTGTCTTATCTATATCATCATTTCTATTGATTTTAGGTAAATAGTAACCACCATATTTTTTTGCATTTTCAGTGCATATAACTAATTTTTTCCTGCTATTATTTAGAAAACCAAAATATTGTTTACCTAATAAGCATATATTAGAATTCTCTTCAATTGTATATTCTGTTTTACTTATCAACTCTAATATTTCCATTTCAAGAGAATTTAAGAAAAGTAAGAATTCCATACTGGCTTATAAATTTGATATTAGTTGATGCAGAAAAATTATAGTACATGCAATATATAAAGTATATAGCACTGTATTTGTTACCACAAATTTTTAGTTAATACTCTTTTCTAATTGTATTTTAATCTGATGCTTTGACAATTGATAAGAGATGGATTTTAGTTGTAGATAGATTACTTAAAAAATGATTTTTAGGTAGCCATTTCGGGTTTACACCACAAGCACCCCACCTTAGTGTGTTTCTTCCATACTTATTATTAATATAATCAATAGTTTTTGTTAACTGTCTTTCTCTCTTTATATTTTTTTCATTATTAATTTCGAATATATGTTTTTGATAATAGGTGGCTGAGTTTAATTTCTTAAGGATTACTCCTGATTTGACAAAATTTGTATTTTCTCTAAATAATTTTTCTACATGTGGCATCATTAGTTGAATAAAAGTATGTGTATCGTTAGTTGGATTATTTATTTCCTTTGTGATTTTTTTGGTATATAGATCTTTCGAATAAGAACTGGAACAAGCAAAAATAGTTATAACTTTAGCTAAATCATTTTGTCTTCTTAATTTTTGACAAGCAATAGTTATATAGTGTGCAATACTTTCCTTAAGCTCTTGTATCGTATTAATTGTTTTCCCGAAACTTCTACTAACTGATATTTGCCTTCTGTTATATAAGTTGTCTTTTAATGCAAAGCATTTTTGACCTTTAAGCTCGTTCTGTATCCTTATCCCGAGAATTCCTAACTTTGAATTTATTATATAACTGGGATAATCTCTTAATTCTCGTGAATTTTTTATTCCCTTTGATTTACACCACTTTGAATTTGATTTTCCAATACCCCAAACATCTTCTATTTTAATTGTTTCCATCCATTTATCTTTATTTTTTACATTTGCTATATTAAATACTCCTGCTGTATTATTAATTGTTTTTGCTATATAAGTTGCAATCTTTGCCTGGACTTTATTTAAACCAATGCCAATAGATATAGTTATACCTATATCTCTATACATTTGCGCTCTTAAATTTCCTAGGAATTTGTTTATATCATTATGCATCAGTGGTGAAATCTCAACAAATGCTTCATCAATTGAATATATTTCTATTTTCTCAAAATATGATTTTAATATAGTCATCATACGATCACTAATATCTCCATAAAGTTCATAATTTGAACTTCTAACATATATTTTTAATCTTTCAAGTTTCATTTTAACTTTAAAATATGGCTCTCCCATCTGTATCCCTAATTTCCTTGCTTCTGAACTTCTAGAAATAATGCAACCATCGTTATTTGACAGAACAACAACTGGTTGATCAGATATATAAGGATTAATCATTTGCTCGCATGAAGCGTAGAAGTTATTTGCATCTATTAATGCTATAAATGCCGTCATTTATATTTATTGTTTGATAGCGAGTGAATCGAATAAATGGCAACTCCCCAGATTTGAATATTTTTTTTATATTTAAGATTTATTAATGGATGATCTTTAATATCTGATTTAAGATAAAAAACTCCTTGTTTACTTATTAATCTTTTTAATGTAAATTCTCTATCTATGATAGCTACAACTATACACCCTGATGTGGGATTAAGACTCCTATCTATAATTATTAGGTCTTTATCTTTAATTCCAGCTTCTGCCATGGAAGACCCACTTACTCGTAGAAAAAATGTACTTATTGGATTTTTTATAAGTTCTTCATTTAAGTCAATTGTTGTATCAATATAATTTTCTGCCGCTGAAGGAAAGCCTGTGTGGATTGATTCAGAGTTGATAGGTATAAATTTTGTACTCACATTGGTCTGACTTTCAACCATAAAGCTACCAGGTCTAGTACTAATGTACCATTAATGAGGATCGTTGTTCTACTTAGCGATGATATGCCCCTCCTTGTATTATCGTTTGTGCGCGGTATATTTGTTCCAAAAGTATTAATCGAGCTATTTCGTGAGGAAGTGTCATTGGTGAAATGCTTAGTATTATGCTTGATGTTGCATTAATTTCTGGAGATAATCCATCTGCGCCTCCTATTACAAATACAGAACGGTTACTATTTTCTTGCTGAAGAAGGCTGGCAAAGTTAATAGATGTCATTTGTATTCCTCTTTCGTTTAATGCAATGATTTTCTCGTCTTTTTGGATTATTGATTTAATTGATTCCCCTTCTTTTTGTGGGTTACTGTCACGTACTTCATGTATCTTTAATCCAGGTAATCTTTTTATGTATAAATCTATTCCATTTTTTATCCATTGTTTTTTTATCTTTCCAACAGCTACTATTCGATAGCGTGATGTATTGAGCATATCATTTAATACAATTTAATTTTCTTCCTCTTCTAAGAGGGATTGTTTGAATGATATGTACGAAATATCATCATTTGCATTATTATTATTATAAACGTTATTTGATTTTTGTTTTAAATCAAAATTCTCTATTTCTTTAAGACGATTAAAAAGATGAGTCGGTACATTCCCGTCTGGACTGACGTTCATTAATTCTTTGAAAAGCTTTTCTGGATCTTGTTCTGTTTCAACTGGATGAGTCTTTTTATTGGTATTGGGATCTGATCTTTTGTTTATTGAAGGTAAATCAAGCTTTTTGGGTAGATTTCGTTTTATATTATTAAGCTTCTCAATATCTTTCTTATTAAAACTCATTTGCATAATTAATTTATGTTATATATTATTATCTCATAAGATAGGTGGTTTAAGATTTATAATAATAATTTAAGAAAAAATTAATATGCTTATTATATTTAACGATTTTGTAAAAAAAAATTAGGACAGTTATTTATGTTGCTTTATTGCTTTGATCTATGAAAAATTGTTTAAACTCATCTACACCTTGATTTCCATTAAGACTTAATGAAGTTCCACATTTCTCTACTACATTGATTGATATCTGAGTTGATAAGTCATCCTCATTAATAAGTTCTATTCCTTTTTTATTTTTAAATGCTTGCTTATTCTCATTAAGAGCAAATGTTAAAGCACTATCCTGCGAAAGTCCAAAAGCAATGCCATTACAGAATTTATTGGTGTAATTTTTTGCTAATTTAATTGTGAGTTTTGAAACATATTCTGAATTTATTTCAGATGCTGAAATGAACGAAGGTGAGGTAAAAATGAAAAAAATAAAAATAAATAAAACTATAAATGTTTTCGATAAGAAATTATTTTTGTTCATTAGGTTATTAATTCTAAATAAAATTATATAGTTTCTTTTATTAAGTGGAGAGAAATTTTATCTGGGATACACAATATTTAAATATTTTCCTACATTCTCTAAGATTTATGATTAACGCTTGATTTTAATTCTTAGTTCACCATATTATAGTTGATTTAAGGACTTGACTATATTTGCATATAATACATAATTTAACTTAGCACTCTAAAAAACCGCAAGTAAGTAATTTCTATGATTACTGAAATTAACTATCATGGGCTATTTTAAGTGTACTTTAAAATGAAATCAATTATGAGAATTATTTATCCACTTTAAAAACAATGATTAGAAAAAGATTCGGCCAGCATTGGTTAAAAGATGAATATATTTTGAATAATATTATTAAAGCAGCTTCTTTGAATAATTATGATAGAGTTTTAGAAATTGGCCCAGGAAAAGGATCACTAACTAGCAAATTATTACATAGTTCTGCTAAACATATTCATGCTGTTGAGCTTGATAGGGATTTAATTAATGATTTAGAAAAACGTTTTAGTTCTTTTAGGAACTTCTCTCTACATCAAGGAGATGCACTATCTACTTCTTTATTATTACCAGATTTTTTGCCAGCAAATAAGATAGTAGCAAATATCCCATATAATATTACTGGACCACTTATTAAAAGATTGTTAGGTGTCTTAGGGGAAGAACCTGAATTTATCTATAAAAGTTTAGTACTCTTGATACAAAAAGAAGTTGCAGATAGAATGCTAGCAAAAACAGGAGACTCTTCCTTTAGTGCTTTAAGTGTAAGAATTCAATTATTAGCAAAAGTAAGTCATATTTGTGATGTATCACCAAAATGTTTTCAACCACCACCTAAAGTTCAATCGAAAGTAATACTAATTGAGCCATTTACTAATGAAACAAGATTAGATTCTTATATTGGTACTAATGCTGAAAAGCTTTTGAGATCTGCATTTTCTTCTAGGAGAAAAAAAATTCGTAATACCTTAGGCAATGAGTTACAAATTTCACGATTAGAAAAGATTGCTAGCAATATAGGTATTAGTCTTGATAAAAGACCTCAGGAAATTTATCCTTCGCAATGGGTCGCATTAGCTAATTCTTTAAGTACAACTTCAGGAAAACTTAAATTCAAAGATTATGGTTAATAAGTCTCAACAGCCTATCGACTCATTTAAAGTGAGAGCTGCTGCTAAGGTTAATCTTCATTTAGAGGTTCTAGGACTTAGAACGGATGGATTTCATGAGCTTGCAATGGTTATGCAAAGCATTGCGTTATATGACGAATTAAGTTTTCAGATTAATAGTAATGGAGTTATAAAACTGAAATGTAATATTCCATCTTTAAGTATTGGAGATGATAACCTTATTGTTAAAGCAGCTAATTTATTAATCAATAGATTACCTGATGAAAAATCACATGTAGGAATAGATATAAGTTTATATAAAAATATTCCAATTGGAGCTGGTTTGGCAGGTGGTTCTGCCGATGCAGCAGCTACTTTAGTCGCTTTAAATTCATTATTGAACTTGAAATATACATTTTCTGAGCTTGAATTGTTTGCTCAGGAACTAGGTTCAGATGTCCCTTTTTGTTTAGAAGGAGGTACTCAAATTTGTTTTGGACGTGGAGAAATTCTCGAACCTATTAAACTAAAAGAAAATAAAATGGGAATTATTCTTGTGAAAGATCCTTCAGTTCATATTTCAACCCCATGGGCGTACAACTTATGCAAAGATATTAGAGGTCATAATTACCTATCTAATGAATCTGATTTTGAGCTACGAAGGAAAAAGTTAAGAGAGTCTTATTGGCTAATTAATTTTGGTAAAGTAAATGATATACCATTGAAAAATGATCTACAAGAAGTTGTTTATCCTGTTACTCCTGCAGTTGAAAAATCATTGAATATACTATCGACTATTCCTGATGTCATAGCTTCATCAATGAGTGGATCTGGTCCAAGTTGCTTTGCTATATTCTCTGATTATGAAATAGCTAAGTCTACATTCAGTAAGTACAGATCTATATTTGATAATGAAGGATTAAATTCTTGGGTTTGTCCTTTTATAAATAATGGTGTGATTATTTTATGATGAACGAAGAAAATAAAGGATTTAACAAAAATGCAAGTAATGAATCAATGAAAAAAACTATTAATGTTACGGATCCTGAAGTTAAAAAAGGTCCTTTAAGCTTTATTTCAGGAGCTTTAACAAGTTATATGTTCGCATGGATATCATTTGTATTAAGTCAAAAATTATTACTTTATTTTTCCTTACATAAACCAAATTATTCATCAGCAATAGCACTAAGTATAGCTTCTGGTTTTAAGACACTTATTATCGGAATAAGCTTTTTAGCTACATTTACTTTTGGTTTTATTGGAATTGGATTGACTTTAGTATTCTTAAGAAGTTTATTGGATGTCAGTCAGGAAGTTGATAGCTAATATTTAAGTACTCGATTAATTATTCCACCAAAATTATGACTATTCATGATTTAGGTCTATTGGTTTTGTTGCTTAGTCCTGGAATGCTTCTTTCAATATTGTTGTTGTCTACTTTAGCCGCAGGCGGCTAAAGCGCACATATTGATATAACTTGGAGTACTAACGGTCCATCCGGCAATTGAGTTAAAACTGTGACAGGTACCCTTCTTTTTAATGCTTTACGCGAGGCTATCGATGAAGAGATGGCTTTAAATCCCTTTGTTTGCGTTATGGGAGAGGATGTTGGTCATTATGGTGGCTCTTATAAGGTCACCAAAGACTTATATGACAAATATGGAGCACTGAGAGTGCTTGATACACCAATAGCCGAAAATAGCTTTACTGGAATGGCTGTAGGAGCAGCTATGACTGGCTTGAGACCCATTGTTGAAGGAATGAATATGGGCTTTCTTTTATTGGCTTTTAATCAAATCTCAAACAATATGGGGATGTTGAGATATACCTCGGGAGGAAATTTCACAATTCCTACTGTTGTTAGGGGGCCTGGTGGAGTAGGACGACAGCTTGGGGCTGAACATAGTCAACGACTAGAAGCTTATTTCCATGCTGTACCTGGTATAAAAATTGTTGCTTGTAGCACTCCGACTAATGCAAAAGGTTTGATGAAAGCCGCAATCAGGGATAATAATCCTGTTTTATTTTTTGAGCATGTACTTTTATATAACTTAAGTGAGAAGATTCCTGAGGGTGATTACATATGCGCTCTTGATCAAGCAGATATAGTTAAAGAAGGCAAAGACATAACAATTTTGACTTATTCAAGAATGAGACATCATTGTTTAAAAGCTGTTGAGCAACTGACTGATGAAGGAATTGATACGGAATTGATAGATTTGATTAGTTTAAAGCCTTTTGATATGGCAACTATTTCTAAATCTATTAAGAAGACTAATCGAGTTGTAATAGTCGAAGAATGTATGAAAACTGGTGGTATAGGAGCTGAATTGATTTCACTAATTACTGAAGAATGTTTTGATGATCTGGATTCAAGACCAGTTCGTTTATCAAGTCAAGATATTCCTACACCTTATAATGGAAACTTGGAGAATCTAACAATAATTCAACCACATCAAATTGTATCTACGGTTAAGAGTTTAATCGGAAAGGAGATTTAATAAATGGCAAGGCAGCAAGGTTGGTTCGCATTAATTTTAGCTTTGGTAATAGCAGCATCATTTGTATTTTTTCAATTTCCTTTGCAGTTAGGTTTGGATCTTAGGGGCGGTAGTCAATTAACCCTTGAAGTTCAGCCAACAAAAGAAATTACAAAGATTCAACCTGAACAAGTTGAGGCAGTTAAAGCCGTTTTAGATAGGCGAGTTAATGGCTTAGGCGTCGCAGATTCAAATCTTCAAACTGTTGGATCATCTCAACTCTTGTTAGAGTTACCTGGTGAGCAAGATCCTTCAAAAGCGGCGAGAATTCTTGGTAAGACAGCTTTATTGGAATTCAGGTCACAAAAAGTTGGGACAGAAGATAAATTAAAAGAATTAAAATTAGTTAGAGGAAAGGTACTTACACTATTGCAAAATATAAGTAATAAAGATGATTTAAATAATAAATTATTAAATACAGATTCCTTTAAAAATGATATTAAAGATATATATTCTACATTATCTTTAAGTATAGATACAACAGACAACATTGAAAAATTAGAGATAATCAATAAAGAGATTAATAAGAAGATAGCTGATTTATTTGAACCAAGTGGTTTAACTGGAAAAGATTTAATCAGTGCAGGAAGACGTCAAGAGCAGAATCAATCTACATGGGAAGTAACTCTTAACTTTAGTAAAGAAGGTGGTAATAAATTTGCTGAATTAACTAGGTCTATTGCGGGTACTAATCGATTACTTGGAATAGTTATAGATAATGAATCTATAAGCGAAGCTAGTGTTGGAAGCCAATTTAAAGTGGCAGGAATAACTGGAGGCTCAGCTACTATTTCAGGAAATTTCACGGCTGAGTCAGCAAGAGAATTAGAAGTGCAACTCAGAGGAGGTTCTCTTCCTTTACCAGTGAATATCATTGAAGTTAAAACAATCGGCCCAACATTAGGAGCTGAGAATGTACGTAGAAGTTTAATAGCTGCATTGTTTGGACTCTGTGTTGTTGCAATATTTATGGTATATATTTATAGATTGGCTGGTTTAGTGGCTGTAGTGGCATTAAGTCTATACACTTTATTTAATTTATCTATTTATACTTTATTACCAGTAACTTTAACTCTGCCTGGTATTGCAGGATTTATTTTAAGTATTGGTATGGCCGTTGATGCAAATGTATTGATATTTGAACGATTCAAAGATGAATTAAGGAGGGGAAATACACTCATAAGATCTATTGAATCCGGTTTTTCAGAAGCATTTTCTTCTATTATTGATGGACATCTCACTACTCTTATCAGTTGCTTAGCATTATTTTATTTGGGAACTGGATTTGTTAAAGGTTTTGCAGCTACACTTGGTATAGGAGTTATATTAAGTTTGTTCACTGCACTTAGTTGCACAAAGATTTTGTTAAGGTTTTTGATGAGTTATCAACCTTTACGGAAAATTAGTAATTTTCTACCCATAAATGAAATTCAACCTACTATAATAAAATAACAAAGTGAACTCTAATCAAACTAAAAATGTAATTCAATTATGTAGCCAAAGGTTAAAGATTTGGTCAATTTCAGCAATATTTATTTTCATTAGTCTCTGTGGTTTAATAGTTAGCTCACTTTCACCAAATATTAATGCACCATTAAATCCTGGACTAGATTTCACTGGTGGTACACAAATTACTTTAGAAAGAATTTGTGATAATCAATGTTCAAATTTAAATACAAGCCTGATATCACAATCGATAGGGGAAATTAATTTAAGTAATAAAGATAATAATCGAATTAACTTAACTAGTTCTCGAATACAGATTCTTGATAATTCTCAGTCTATTTTAATAAGATTGCCTTTTCTAAGTGCAGATATTGTTGAGACTGTAATTAATAATATAGATAATAACTTTGGCCCAATTAATAGATCCAATCTATCTGTAGATACAATAGGTCCAAAACTTGGTTTTCAATTATTAAAAAGTAGTTTATTATCTTTATTAGTAGCATTTGCAGGAATTTCAATATATATTTCATTTCGCTATGATCAAAGATATGCAATACTAGCTCTTTCAGCTTTAGCACATGATGTATTAATTGTATGTGGATGTTTTTCATGGCTAGGCATATTATTTAATGTTGAAGTTGATAGCCTATTTGCAGTATCACTTTTAACTATTGCAGGATATTCTGTTAACAATACTGTAGTAGTATTTGATAGGATAAGAGAATGTAATCGTTTTGATAATGATTTAATTTTTTCAGAACAGATAGACCTAGCAGTAACTTCAACATTGACTAGAACTTTGTATACTAGTGCTACTACATTAATGCCATTAATTGCTTTAATGTTATTTGGTGGAACATCATTATACTGGTTTGCATTATCCCTATCCTTAGGCGTAATAGTTGGCGGATGGTCCAGTATTGCATTAGCTCCATCCTTACTTAGTCGTTTAAAAAAATCATCCAATTAATTACAATTTGGAATTATTTAATAATCTGTTTAAATATATAAAAAAAAATACTATACCTGTTGTTTTAGTTATATTAGCTTTATTAGATATTAAAAGGGAACTTTTTATATTATTGGATCACTTTACTATATCTTCTTTTTTATTCATTATTAAATATCATTCATTGTCTTTGACTCTTTTGATTTTCAGTCCATCACTTTTTAACCAATATAGTAGTAAATAAATAATCAGTAAAAATCATTATTAACATATAATTATGGTTTATTCTATTTTTTATTAAACATGTTATAATTAAATTTTTATATAACATGAGTCATAATGTAGTACATAGCGTAAATGTCATGGTTGCTATACTTATTGGTGCTGTTTGCTACTACTTGTATTATATTTTTAACTATGATATTAAGTAAGATTTAAATTATCTAGATAGAGTATATATATATTCCTTACCTATTTTGTCTGGGACGGTAAGCTTACATCCTTTATCTTTTTCAATATCGCATGATGAATTTGCTGTAATTGATTTCCATGTACATGTAACATTCCTTTCGGCTTTCTTTTCTATTTGCCAGCCTTTATTTATATATTCCTTAATTAATTTGTTGTTACATCTGATTTTTACTTTAATTAGTTCTTTTTCCTGTGACTTTTGTGATTTATCAATTATATTGCGATTTTTTTTATTATTCATTTGATCAGTATTATTGCAACTTGTAGATAAAATTACTATTGCGATAATTACCAATTTACTTTTGATAATTTCTAGAAATTTAGAAATATTCATTTCTTTGTTTTTCTTGAACTCTTGGGTTCAACAATAGCGAGAAGTTCTTCCATTTTAGTCATAAGCTTCTTTACTTCTGAGGGTTCTGGGAGGGTTAACTCTTCTGTAACTCCAAGGTGCATTGTTCTTAACTCAGATCTTAATATTTTTAATGAAGATCTTACTTCTTCTTTCTTTTCTTTTGCCGTTGCCATGAATACGAATTTTATATTGTAAAAATATTATAATTTAACATTTCCTCAAATGATTCAATTATTATATAAATTAAATAAAACTATATTCTTCTAATATGGTAATTTACTAGCTTTGTAGCATAATATAAATGTTTATATAGATTAATTATAATGATTGATTGGGAGCTTGTTAATAAGAATAATAGCAATAGTCTCTATAAAAATTTTTTTGCTAAACGATTTCTAATATATGGCTCATTATTTTTATTTGTTTTTATATCTATAGCAGGATTCTTTTTTGTAAATGACTCAACCCAAAGTCTCATTGCTCATGATGAAGGACTTTATGCTAGACGAGCAAGTATTATCGTTAATACTAATAATTGGTTTAATCCATTTGATAAAGTACACCATAAGACTATTGGAAGTTATTGGTTAATAGCTTTAGCAATTAAATTTTTAGGTAATACTGATTTTGCGGTTAGGATTCCTAGTTTTATATTTTCTTTGCTTTCAATAGTTTTATTTTTTTTAATAGCAAAGAAAATTTGCAATCTTAAGGTTGCTTATGTATCAACTATATATCTAATATCTCTGCCATTATGGATTCAATATAGTAGATATGCTAGCCCAGATATGCCGTATCTCTTTTTTACTTTATTACCAATATATTCTATAACTATTTTATCAACAGATTATAGAGATCAAAGCAGAGATAAATTTTATATATTTTTGATGGGCATTTCATTTTCACTTAGCTTTTTAGTTAGGAGTTTTATGATTTTAATGCCAATTATTGCATTGACTCCATTGTATGTGTTAAATATTAAAAATATCAAATTTAACAATTATATTTATTTCCTTGTAGGATTAATTATAGGTCTCATCCCCTCAATATATAACTTATTTTTGTTAACTTCTATTTATGGTAATCAATCTTACATGTATTTATTTGAATTCTTACAAAAAAAGAGTCTTGGTGAGTTTGCTTTAAATAATAAAATTTACTTTATAATAATCCTTTTTATATATTCGTTCCCTGCATCTATTTATTCCGTTTTTTCTAGTTTCAGAAGACGCTATGAAATAAAGAAGAATATTACCTATATTGTGTATATTTATCCCTTAATAATGCTTTTAATGTTATTAGGGATATCTTCTTCGCATTACCAATATAGTCTTCAGTTAATGCCTTCTCTTTCACTTCTTAGTGGATTGTTCATTGTAAACATATCCAAAGATATAGCAACTGATAAAGTCTTTATAAGATATTTATATATAACTAATATTTTTGTATTTATTATACTTTTCGTTGCTATTGTATTTATGATAAATAATTCACTCACCTACTTCACCTTTTATAAATATAGTTATATATTAACACTAGTTTCTTTCGCATTAGTAAATCTTCTTTCTTTTGTTTATATATATAAATTTTCCAAATTAAATTTAACTAAGTTTATTTATATATCCCTAATTACACCTGTAACTCATTTAATTTTTATAAATTATTTATATAATATCGGAGCAATAGGTAGTCCCAATAAGACTATTAAATCTTTTGTTTCTGACAATATAGTTAGAGAAATTAGTCGAAATTATACTATTAACCTATTTGACATAGATTCTAAAACAAATACACTTTTAGAATTTTATTTATTAAAGTCTAGGAATGTAGTGAAATTAGATGAGATTAATCCAAATGCATATATTCTTACTGAAGAGGATAATTTAAGAAAGGTATTTGCAACTAACGAGTATCAAATTATTAAGTGTATTGATCAATCAGATTATATCTTGGCTAAAATTAAAGTTAAAATATAGAAAAATGATTTCATTTCTTAAGAAGTCTTATAGCAAAATATGGGTACCAGTATTTGGTAGATTCTTGTCAAATTTTATTTTTATAATAGAAGGTAAGCCTGCAAAGAAAAAACCAACATATGATATAGATAAAATATAGAAAGCTAGCTTACTCAATCTTGAACATTTCCTCCATTACATATTATAGTTGCTAATTTAATAGCTGATTTATTTTTGGAACCTGACAAAAGTGTTTTACTGTAGTCATTGACGCATTTATTATTGTAGTTAGCCATTCTTACTATTGGAAATATATAGATAGAAAATAGAATAAATATAAAAATAAATGAGATATATCTTTTGTTTTCATCAAAAGATATTTTACATTCTTTTTTCTTTTTTAGAATAGTAGGCAACCACTTGTCAGGTAGACCTATTTGAACAAATAATAGTTCAACCCACCAAGGTAGCTTTGGTCCTTTGATTTTTTCTTTCTGACCCTGTGATTTCAGATTAGTATTTACTTGTGCATCAGGCATTTTTCTTTGCTTGTACAGGTTTGTAAAATAATTAATATAGTACTATAATATTATATTAATTATTTTATTTTGCTGAAACTCTTTAATATGAATCAGTTTAGTAGGGATATATATAAAGACGTATACATTATGTTTTGTTTACAACGCTTTTTGATTAACTAGGCTAAAATTTATTGAAATCAAAATTACAATGCCAAAGAAAAGAAGAAAACTAAACTCTGATTTTGAAAAACTAATAGCAAAGTCAAAAAAAGAAACTGAATTGATTACAGCAAAAATACACGATATTGATGAAGAAGAAATCCAAGATGAATATAAGTCAGCATTTACGGCTGTTTTACAAGAATATATGAATTTAGAAGAAGCTTATAAAACTGTAGGTTTTAATGAGGATGTTGAAAACATTTATAAATCATATTTATTATTAATGGAGAAATTTACTGATGAGTTTGAAATATAGAGATCAATTTCTATAACTTTTTTTATATGGAATAACTTCTAGTTCAATTGGGCCAGTTAGGGACTTTGTTTTTTTTAGTTCATTGATTTGTTTTTTATTACTTTTTTTCTTTACTCCATAATTTTTTATACATTTATTGATATCTGCACTTTTCATACATGAACGTATTATTTCATGTTCATAGGCTGCTTTACTCGGGTTTATAAATGACAATGTTGTCATTATGAGAACTGATAATAATTTCAACAATTTTAATTAAGTAATTTGATTATTATATTCACTTTCCTATCTATTTCAATTTGTACAACAAATAGTTGTTTTTTTTTATTACTACATCATAATTAGATTTTAAAATAATGAAAAATATGTTCCATATCGACAAAGCTATGAACATGATAAAAGAAGAAATTTTAAGGGATCTTTCAGAATCTGTTACCTACCAGAGATTACATAGAAAAAATAAGTTAAACCCTAAATCAAATCTTTCTTCTTCCTGTTAATAAATGGATTACACTCATTGATTCTAATTTCTAGTTCCTTGCTATTGAGATTAGTAATAATATATATTTCTTGAACTAATTTTCCTTTACGTGCCAGTAGCCTAAATCCACTTGTGGTTTTACGACTTACTCCAATATTTAAAATATCTCTTCTTCCTTTAGTTTTGCTAATTACTCCAGGTGTTATACACTCAATTTCATCGTATAAAGCTAATTTTTTTAACCATTTTATAAGACCTTTTATGTAGGTACTGTGATTTATTACCACTCTGGCCATTTAATTGAGTTTTTCACATTGTCTTATTTGTTAGCATATATTAATTACCAAAAGTTTAGCTATTTATTTAGTTGGATTATGACTCTTATAGGTTATAATTAAGAAATATGTGATATTACAATGCTTTTTACTCTTGGTTGGGCTTCATTAGCAGCGATTTTTTCATTTTCTATAGCTATGGTAGTTTGGGGCAGAAATGGTGATGGATCAATTGATATCTAGTTTATCAGCAATCATTCAGAAATATTCTTATTATGAATATCTTTCTATTTTAACTATTACATTATTAGTATTCATATCAATTGCTGTTATTTATATAACCTTTATTGATTTTAAAGATAGAAGAAGAAATAAAAATACTAATCTTTAATATTATTTTTTACTAACTTCTTTTTTTCACGTTCAACAGTTTCTTTCAAAATTTGAATTGCTTGATTTAACTTGTCTTTGTTTGAGTTGTATAAAGAAATGTCTTTCTCTATTCGCTCACTAGTGAAACCTAAAAAATTCCCTATTTCCTTACATGCTTTAATGTTACTTTTTTCTTGCTCCTCTATTTCATCTGTTTTCATACTATCTATTATTTTGTATAAACCAATTGCAACTATTCTTGAATAATATTTATTATCACTTTTGAAATTTATATCTCCCACTTGCAGATCACTATTTTTATTTGTTAAATCAATCTTATTTATTTCTTCTCGATTTATATTTTTAGAATTGTTAATTGTGTTTTGTGATGTTTTTATTATTGTATCTGCTTTAAAACCACAACAATTACATAATGCTTTGAATAATTTCTCTAAATGATTATTGGGTTTATAACCATGTGTTAATTCTCTGAAAATCTGATCTAATCCAACACAAAAGAAAATGTCTTCTTTAAATTTCTTCTGGTGACTTAGTAAATGTAGTTCAACTAGAAGCTCATCAGCTATTCTTCTGTAGATGGCTGGTATGACAAAGGGAAATTCTTTGTGGAATACTTCTTTGCTTTCTGAAATAGTTGATTGAGCTGCCAAGTTGTACTTCGATGGAAATTCTTAAAAGACCTTAGCTCAGCTTGTGCTGTAGTTAAGATATTATTACCGACGTTTTTGCAATGATCCCAATTGTTATAGAAGAATCTGGAAGAGGTGAAAGAGCCTTTGATATTTATTCAAGGCTACTAAGAGAAAGAATTATATTTCTAGGAGAACAAGTTACGAATGATTCTGCTAATCGAATTGTTGCTCAGCTACTTTTCTTAGAAGCTGAAGATCCAGAAAAGGATATTTATTTATATATAAATTCCCCTGGAGGGTCTGTCTATGATGGATTGGGTATTTTCGATACGATGCAACACGTTAAACCTGATGTTCATACTGTATGTGTTGGTTTAGCAGCGAGTATGGGTGCTTTTCTTTTATGTGCTGGAGCAAAAGGTAAGAGAAGTAGTTTGGTACATTCAAGAATAATGATTCATCAACCCTTAGGGGGGGCAAGAGGACAAGCAAGTGATATAAGAATTCAAGCTGATGAAATTCTATTCATAAAGGATAGATTGAATAATGAGCTGTCTGAAAGAACAGGTCAACCAATAGAAAGAATTAGAGAAGATACTGATAGAGATTTCTATATGTCACCTTATGAGGCAATTGAATATGGTCTTATAGATACTGTATTTAATAAGAGACCAGTAAAATCTATTTGATAGTGTTGAAAATTAAATTTCTAATTTAGATTTGGTATGAATCTTTCTTTCTTTGGAATTTCAGTAAAGTCTTTTAATATAGAACATAATTCTTCTCCATCTATAGTTTCTTTTTCAATTAGAATTTCAACTATTTTATCCATCGCTTCTCTATTGTCTTTGACTATTTCTAATGTTTCCTCATAGCATTCTTTGACAATTTTTCTAACTTGTTCATCAATTTTTCTTGATATATCTTCAGAAATATCATTACGAGTCATTAAATCTCTTCCAATAAATACTTCTTGATTATCTCCCTCTAGTGATATAGGACCTAAATTACTCATACCAAATCTTGTAACCATCTGTCTTGCCATAGAAGCCACTTGCTGAACATCGCTTCCTGCTCCAGTTGTTACTTCTGCTTTACCAAAGATTATATCTTCTGCTGCTCTTCCTCCTAAAGCTCCCATGATTCTTGCTTTTAGTTGAGCTTTACTTACAAGCATTTGATCATCGTCAGGGGAAAACCAAGTTAATCCTTTTGCCTGACCTCTAGGAATTACAGTTACTTTTTGAACTGGATCATGTGCCTTAACTAATGTTCCTATTAATGCGTGACCAACTTCATGATAAGCAATAAGCCTTTTACTTCTTCCATCAATCAGTGGTTGGCCTTCCATACCTGCAATAATTCTATCTACAGCATCATCTATTTCATTAATACCTATTGAATCTTTTCTTCTTCTTGCAGTTAATATTGCAGCCTCATTAAGCAAGTTTGCTAAATCTGCTCCAGTAAAACCTGGTGTTCTTCTTGCGATACTATCAAGAGTTAAATTTACAGATAATTTTTTATTCCTTGAATGTACTTTTAATATTGATAATCTGCCTGATATATCTGGGGCATCTACAGATACTTGCCTATCAAATCTTCCTGGTCTCATTAAAGCGGAATCTAATACGTCAGGTCTATTAGTAGCGGCAATAATTATTATTCCACTATTACCTTCAAATCCATCCATTTCAGTTAATAATTGATTTAGAGTTTGTTCTCTTTCATCATTTCCGCCTCCAATACCAGCACCTCTTTGTCTCCCAACGGCATCTATTTCATCAATAAATATCAAACAGGGACTGTTTTCTTTAGCTCTTTTAAATAAATCTCTAACTCTACTTGCACCAACTCCTACAAACATTTCCACAAACTCCGAACCTGATAATGAGAAGAAGGGAACACCTGCTTCTCCAGCTATTGCTTTAGCTAAAAGCGTTTTACCAGTTCCCGGAGGGCCAACTAATAAAACACCTCTAGGTATTTGGGCTCCTACAGAGGTGAATCTTTCTGGTTGCTTTAAAAAAGTTACTACTTCTTCTAGATCTTGTTTTGCTTCATTTACTCCTGCAACGTCATCAAATTTAACTCCAGTTTCTGCTTCCATTGCAAACCTAGCTTTTGTTTTGCCAAATTGCATTGCTTGTCCTGGACCTCCAGGCATTGAATTCGATCGTCTTGCAAGTAAAATTAAACCGCCAATTAGAATAATTGGAAATAACAGACTTCCAATTATTCCAGATCCTTGTTGGGTATTTTTTGCTGGGTGTACATCAAAATTTATACCATCTTCTTTTAATTGATTTATAAGTTCAGGAGTTACACCAGGTAAATCTACCCTTAGCCTTTCTGGTCTATTCTCAATCTCTGGGTCAATTGCTTCAACTATTGCATTGCGACCACCATCGTAGATATCTACTGAAGTAACTCTTCCGGAATTTACATAATCAAGAAATCTGCCATAACTTATTCTTGCTACAACAGCATTTCTCTGATTATTTGTAGATGAATTGGCTTTTAGCTTATTCGGTGTACTGGAACCTAATAACTGCCAGGAGATTAATAATATTAAGCCAATTGGAAGTAACCAAAGGACTATAATACGCCACTTCTGTTTCATTGACTGTTGAATTTTTCATGATTGTAAAGGCATTAAGGCCATCTTTGCTGGTACTAATGAACTACTTGATGAATTTCTTATGAAATTAAAAAAGTTTTTAAGGGAGAAATTTTTAAATTTAAAAGTAAAGGAAAATTAATTTATATATATCTGTATTTATTATAGACTTCTTAATGCAACAATTGGATCAAGTTTAGCAGCTCTTCTTGCTGGCAAAACCCCAAATGTTAAACCAATTGAGCCAGAGATTAGTACTGTTGTAATTATTGTATTTAGCCCTATTGTTGCGGGTAATGGTGTTAATAAAGAAAGTATAGTAATGGAGCCAAGCCCAAGCCCTGTTCCTGCAATTCCTCCTAAACTAGAAAGTATTAGTGATTCAATTAGAAATTGCTTTAGAATTGCCGATTCTCTTGCTCCAATAGCCTTCCGTAGACCTATTTCTTGAGTCCTTTCACTTACTGATACTAACATTATATTCATTATACCTATTCCACCAACTATTAATGAAACACCGCCAATTGCTGCAAGCATCAATGTTAGTCCTCCAGTTATATTGCTAACTATTTGCAATGCGTCTTTTTGAGATCTGACTGCAAAGTCATCATCTCTAATTATATTATGCCGTTGTCTTAATAAATTTGTTATTTGGAATTTTGCAGCTTTTGTAGCTTTTTCATTTAATGCCTCAACACTTATAAAGCTGAGGCTTATTCCGAATGTTGGATCTTTACCGGTTAATCTATTTACCATTGTGTTTAATGGTATATAAGCGTTCTCGTCTTGATTACTTCCAAAAACTGCTCCTTTTGGGGCCATTACGCCTATAACTTTAAAAGATTGATCTTTTATCCTTATATCTTTACCTATACTTGATGAATTAGAAAATAGTTTTTTTTCTAAATCAGGCCCAAGAACAACAACATTGTTTGCACTTTTAGAGTCTTGTTCTGTTATAAATCTACCTTTTGAAATTTCAAAACTTCTAACTAGAAGAAATTGACTTGTTACACCTGAAATTGAGGAGCTTGAACTATTTGAACCATATTGAATGACTTCACTAGATGTTATTTGTGGAGCAACTCTTTTAATTGTAGGTACTTGTTTTTTTATTGCTTCTGCATCTTTAAGAACTAAATTTCTTGGAAAGGCTACTCCTCTTCTTCTCGTATCATTATTACCTGGCACCACAAACAGTACATTGGCTCCAAGATTACTTAATTGTTCTTCTGCTAGGTTTTGTGCACCACGACCGACCCCTACAAGGGTGATTACAGAAGCATTACCTATTACTATTCCTAGCATAGTTAATAAACTTCTTAGCTTGTTTGACTTAAGGGTATTTATTGCCATTATCAATATTTCTAATGATGGCAAACTCTTTTTCATTTCTAATTAATGGAATTTTTGTTCAATTTTACTTCCAACAATACCTACCTTTATAAGATCTGTTGAGCCACTTACACCAGTTAAGGTCCCTGCAGTTTCTACAACTAAATCATCTGGTTTAAGTAATCCCATTTCTTTAGCAATATCAATTGCATCAGTAAATGTTTGTGAAGTTGATTCTTTACTATGAACAACTATGGGAGTAACACCCCAAACAAGTTGAAGTCTTCTCGCTACATCTACTTCACTTGTTACTGCTAACACTGGCGTAGCTGGTCTAAATTTGCTCACATTATGAGCAGTTGCTCCACTTTTTGTTAAAGGTAAAATTGCAGCTGCATTAATTTGTCTTGCAATACTACTCACTGCTGCGCTTATTGCATTTGGAATTGTGCTTGGTAAATGACTCTCTAATGCGCGTTGCGGATAATCTCTTTCTATGCGTCTTGCAATGGTTGCCATTGTTGAAACTGCTTCTATGGGAAAGTCACCAACTGCAGTTTCATTTGAGAGCATTACAGCATCAGTACCATCTAAAATTGCATTAGCTACATCACTTACTTCTGCTCTTGTCGGCCTTGGGCTTGAAGCCATTGAGTCAAGCATTTGAGTTGCCGTAATTATTGGAATGCCAAGACTATTTGCTTTTTTTATTAGATCTTTTTGTAATAAAGGTACTTCTTCAGCGGGCATTTCAACCCCTAGATCTCCTCTGGCTACCATTACTCCATCACAAAGTTTTAGTACTGAATCAATTTGATCAATAGCTTCAAATTTTTCGATTTTTGCTACAACAGGTGTATCAAAACCTTGTTTTTTAATAAGTCCTTTTATCTCTTCTAAATCTGATGGGTTACGAACAAAACTAAGAGCAACCCAATCAATTCCTTGCTTTAACCCAAAAGATAAATCAATCCTGTCCTTTTCTGTTAAAGCTCTGATTGATAGTTGTACATCAGGGAAATTAACACCTTTATTATTAGAAAGTACTCCTCCTACAACAACTTTACAAACTAAAGTTTTTTCCTCTTTATTCACTTCGTCTACCGTTAGTTCTACTCTTCCATCATCTAAAAGTATTCTATTACCTTTGAATACCTCATCTGTAAGTTTATCATATGTCACTGTTGATATCTGCTGATTGCAATCTATTTCTTTAGAGGTAAGCCTAAAAGTTTCTCCTACTTTTATGGTGATTGGACCATCTTTAAATCGGCCTAATCGTATTTTTGGACCTTGTAAATCTTGCAAGATACCAACATGTAATCCAAGTTCAGTAGAAACTTGTCTTATGGTTTTAATACGCTTTTCGTGTTCATTATGGTCTCCATGTGAAAAGTTCAACCGGAAGGTTGTTGCTCCAGCTTTTATAAGTTCTTTAATTCGCTGAGCACTTTCTGTTGCAGGACCTATAGTCGCAACAATTTTTGTCCTTCTTTTGAGATCAATTTGATTCATATGAGGGACAAGGGTTTATTGAAAAATAA
>QCJQ01000014.1 GCA_003215935.1 Prochlorococcus sp. AG-409-D09 | reverse complement strand
CTAGCACGAACAAATTATAAGATCTTAAATAGACTCACCTTTATTGAGTCAAAACTAAATAAGCCAATTTGGAATGAAAAAATTCCCAAATTAAAGCAGCTTTGGAGAGAAGCTAAAAAACATCTAAAAAAAATAAAATTTAATTCAATGAAAAGCAACTTTAACTATAGATAATTATTATAATGATAATTTTTGAATATAAAAAAATGAAGCAACAAACAGAAAAGGAATTAATATGGATTTATGAATCTCACAATGATGTCAGATATGGCCTTAAAGGTAAATTAATAAAGCAAGAAAAAACCCCATTCCAAGAAATCAAGATTATAGAAAGCAAAAGATACGGAAAAGGTTTACTACTAGATAATGCATGGATGACTACTGAAAAACAAGAAAAGCAATATCATGAATGTTTAGTTCATCCAGCTATTTGTGGTGCTAAAGATTTAAATAAAGTTCTAATTATTGGAGGTGGTGATGGAGGCACAGCAAGGGAATGTCTTAAATACAAACAAATTAAAAATTTAGATATGGTCGAAATTGATATACGAGTCATTGAATTAAGCAAACAATACCTTCCTAGTCTTGGCGATAAAGCCTGGAATGATTCGAGGCTCAATATAAAAATCAAAAATGCAATTGAATGGATAAAGCAAGCAAAAAATAATTATTATGATGTAATTATCGTTGACGGAGCAGATCCTAAAGGGCCAGCAAAACAATTGTTTGATATTAATTTTTTAAAAGATTGCAAACGAGTTCTCAAATCTGGAGGAATATTTGCAACTCAAAGTGAATCTCCTGAATCTTTTCGTGAAATTCATATTGAAATCATTCAAACTCTCAGAAAAGTATTTGACTATGCAGACCCCTTATACGGCTCAGTTCCTATCTACCCAAGTGGGTGGTGGAGTTGGACATTTGCATCTGATGAAAAGCCAAGATATTTATCTCCAAAGAAAGAAAGAGTATTAGAAATTAGTGCTCAATGTGAAATCTGGAGCACAAGATGGCAACAAGGAGCTTTTAATACAATTCCTGCTTTTATAGAAAGAGTACTGAAATCATGATCAACATAAATTCTGCGATTTTCGATCAAGAGGGAAGCATCTTCATGGGAACTCAAAGGGTTTGTGAAAAATGTGATATAGGAATTGTGGGAGTGCCTTACGATGGAACAACTTCTTTTAGGCCAGGAGCAAGATTTGGACCCACTTCAATTAAAGAAGTAAGCAATGGAATTGAAAGTTATTGTCCCCAATTAAAAATAGATATCAATGAATTAAATATAATTGATTTAGGCTTACTAAATATAACATTTGGAGCACCAGAACCAGTAATTAAAAAAGTTAAAGAAGCGGTATCAATATTACTAAAAAATGAAATAAAACCGCTAATTCTTGGTGGAGAGCATTCTATTACTATAGGTTCTATTAAAGCTATAGCAGAAAAATATAAAGATCTGATTCTAATCCAATTAGATGCACATGCAGATCTTCGCGAAAGCTGGTTAGGAAGTAAATTTAGTCATGCATGTACAATTAAAAGATGTCTAGAATTAATGCCAAGTAAAAAAGTTTTTCAAGTAGGAATTCGCAGCGGAACTTGTGAAGAGTATAAAGAAATTTACAAGAATAAAAGATTAATAAATGAAACATCTAATTCAATTGCTGAAAATTTAGATAATTCATTAAAATCGTTCATAGGAAAACCTATATATCTCACTTTAGATTTAGATTGGTTTGATCCTAGTGTCCTTCCTGGAACAGGAACACCAGAACCTGGTGGATATTTGTGGAGAGATTTCTCGGCAATCGTTGAAATACTTTGCAAGCATAATATTGTAGGTGTTGATATAGTTGAATTATGCCCTCAATTAGATCCATCAGGGATGAGCAGTATACTTGCTGCAAAAGCCACTAGATCATTATTAATTCTCCTAGCTATAGCAAAAGCTAAATACAAATAATCTAATAATCTTTTGATACTAAAACTTTTCCAAAATCTAATTGCTTATCATCAAAAGTTTCTATCATTTTATCTTCAATAAGAGGCAAGGTTGGTTCTTTTTTTACCCAATGATGGCAAAAAGCAAAAGTTACTATTTGAGGATGAATTTTTATTTTTCTAATTCGACATAATGCAAACAAGCCAGTATCTCCTGGAACACAGTGCCTACAACTTCCACAGCATTCTTTAGTCACTATAAAAATCAACTTAGACTTATAGGTTAGTAATAGTTCCCAAATCAGGCTACGAACCATTACATTCATGATCTTGAAAATCCAATCAATTAGGTTTTTTATTTTTCAAAATCAAAGCCATGACTAAGAAAAAATTAAAAAGGACCTCTCTATATGAAAAATGCCTTGAAGCAGGAGGGAGAATGGTTGATTTCGCTGGATGGGAAATGCCAGTCCAATTCTCTGGACTAATCAATGAACACAATGCAGTGCGAAATAAATCAGGCGTATTTGACATCTCTCATATGGGTGTATTTTTACTGAAAGGTCAAAACCCTAAAGATGCTATCCAAAATTTAGTGCCTACAGATCTATTTCGAATAGGCGCTGGAGAAGCTTGCTATACAGTTTTATTAAATAAAGAAGGAGGAATTATTGATGATCTAATAATTTATGACCTCGGTTGTTCAAGTGAAAACGAAGAAAATATTCTTTTAATTCTTAATGCTGGAAATACAAAATCAGATGTTGAATGGATCAAACAAAATATTGATCTAACAAAACTATCAATAACTGACTTCAAAAATAATGGAATTCTTCTTGCCTTACAAGGACCAAAAGCAATAGAGATTCTTAAAACTATTAGCAATAGCTCAATATCAGAAATTCCACGATTTGGTCATAGAAATATAAAACTGGATTACAAAGAATCTAAAGATTTAGAAACCGTCTTTGTTGCACGTACCGGTTATACCGGTGAGGAAGGATTTGAACTTTTATTATCTAGTGAAACTGGTAAATATTTATGGGAAAAATTAATTCAAAAAGGAGTAGAACCATGCGGTCTAGGAGCAAGAGATACTCTTAGATTAGAGGCTGGAATGCACTTATATGGAAACGACCTAAATTCAGAAACTAGTCCATTAGAAGCCGGGCTTGGATGGTTAGTTCATATGGAAATGCCTGTCCAATTTATTGGGCGCGAGGCATTAGAAAAGCAAATAAAAAAAGGAATTAATAAGCGACTTGTAGGACTAGAGTTAGAAGGAAGAGGGATACCAAGAAAGGGGTATTCCATTTTTCATCAAAATAAAAAAGTTGGAGAAATTACTAGTGGTTCATGGTCACCAAGTTTAAAAAAAGGTATTGGAATGGGATATTTACCAATCAACTTAAGTAAATTAGGTACCAAGTTAACTATAGAAATACGCAACAAAAGCTATCCAGCAACCGTTGTGAAAAAACCTTTTTATCGAAAAATATCCTAAAAAGAGGCACTCTAAAAAATTAAAACGTCAGGTTATATGGGAAACTCATACATTAACTATGTAAGTTCCTATGCGCAGTAAAAATTGTGGAGAGCTGCGCTCGCAAGATGTTGAAAGTACTGTTCAGCTCTGTGGTTGGGTCGATCGACAAAGAGATCATGGTGGAGTGATTTTTATTGACTTAAGAGATAGAAGCGGAACAATTCAAATCACAGTTGACCCAGAACAAGGGAAGGAACTGTTCAAGAAAACAGAATCTCTAAGAAATGAAAGTGTTGTGAAAGTAAAAGGTAAAGTTTGTTCAAGACCAACAGAATCAAAAAATCCAAAATTAGAAACTGGTGACATAGAAATCCTGGTAGATGAATTAGTAATTCTCAGTCAAGTACAAGGAACGCTACCTTTCGCTGTTTCAATTCACGATGAGGAACCTATTAAAGAAGAGACTCGTTTACGCCATAGATATTTAGATCTACGAAAAGCAAGAATGCAAAAAAATCTTCAATTACGTCACGCGACAATCAAAACAGCAAGAAATTTCTTAGAAAAAGAAGGTTTTATCGAAGTAGAAACTCCAATCCTTACAAAATCAACACCAGAAGGAGCAAGAGATTATCTAGTCCCTTCTAGAGTCTGTGGTGGTGAATGGTTTGCATTGCCACAATCACCACAATTATTCAAACAATTATTAATGATTGGAGGAATCGAAAAGTATTACCAAGTTGCAAGATGTTTCCGAGATGAAGATTTACGTTCAGATAGACAACCAGAGTTTACTCAATTAGATATTGAAATGAGTTTTATGGAAGAAGAAGATATTCTTGATTTAAATGAAAGGTTAATAATAACTATTTGGAAAAAAATTAAAGGTATAGATCTACCAAGACCATTTCCAAGAATGACTTGGCATGAAGCAATGAATCGCTATGGCACTGATCGGCCAGATACTCGTTACGGAATGGAACTCACTGATACAAGTGAAATTTTCGAAACTAGCAAGTTCAAAGTGTTCTCAGGGGCAATAGCAGTAGGTGGAAGTGTTAAATGCATAAAAATACCAAATGGGAATTCTGCTATTAGCAATGTTCGAATCAAGCCAGGTGGAGATATTTTTAATGAAGCTCAAAAAGCTGGTGCTGGAGGGTTAGCATTTATTCGGGTACGAGACAACAATGAAATTGATAGTATTGGTGCAATTAAAGATAATTTAAGCTCATCACAAAAAGAAGAACTTTTAAAAAAAACAAAAGCTAAAGCTGGAGATCTCATACTTTTTGGAGCAGGAAAAAATGAAATCGTACATCGAACACTTGATCGAATTAGACAATTTATTGCAAAAGATTTAAATATAATAAATAGCAAACAAGAACAAGCTAAGTGGAATTTTTTATGGATCACTGATTTCCCAATGTTTGAATTTAATCAAGAAGAAAAACGCCTTGAAGCTCTTCATCATCCGTTTTGTGCACCTAATGAAAACGATATAGGGATAAATAAGAAAAATTGGAAAGACAAGCTTCCAAAAGCAAGAGCAAAAGCATATGACCTCGTTTTAAACGGACTTGAACTAGGAGGTGGATCCCTACGAATTCATCAATCAGATTTACAGGAAATGGTTCTCGAAACTATTGGGATACCAATGAGTGAAGCAAAAGAACAATTTGGATTTCTTCTAGATGCATTAGATCTAGGCGCTCCACCGCATGGAGGGATAGCTTTTGGATTAGATCGTATTGTAATGCTTCTTACTGGTGAAGAGTCAATTAGAGACACAATTGCCTTCCCAAAAACACAGCAAGCACGATGCTTAATGACCGAAGCCCCCGCAAAAGTTAATGAAAAACAACTGAAAGAACTTTATGTAAGCTCAACCTGGACTAGTCCAGAATAAATAAAATCTATTTAATTCTCTTGGTCTTCTTCCAGATCGAGGTAGCTTATAGAGTAATTAATAATTCAATGACTAAATTCGTTTTTGTTACTGGTGGAGTTGTTTCGAGTATTGGCAAAGGTATTGTCGCTGCCAGCCTAGGCCGACTACTTAAATCAAGAGGATATAACGTATCCATTCTGAAATTAGACCCTTATTTAAATGTAGACCCAGGGACCATGAGTCCATTTCAGCATGGAGAAGTATTTGTTACTGAAGATGGGGCAGAAACAGATCTTGATCTAGGTCATTACGAAAGATTTACAGATACTGCTCTGTCAAGACTAAATAGTGTTACTACGGGATCTATATATCAATCAGTAATAAATAAAGAAAGGAGAGGAGATTATAATGGAGGAACCGTACAAGTCATTCCTCATATAACAAGAGAGATAAGAGAAAGAATCCATCGTGTTGCAGCTAATAGCGGAGCAGATGTTGTCATATCAGAAATCGGTGGAACAGTTGGTGATATCGAATCTCTACCTTTTTTAGAAGCAATAAGAGAATTTAAAGGAGATGTCGGAAAAACTGATGTTGTATATATTCATGTGACCCTATTACCATTCATTGGAACTTCTGGAGAAATAAAAACTAAACCGACTCAACACTCTGTTAAAGAATTGCGGTCTATAGGAATCCAACCAGATGTACTTGTATGCAGAAGCGATCGAGAAATTAATGAAAACTTAAAACACAAAATAAGTGGTTTTTGTGGAGTTCATCCACAAGCAGTTATCCCCTCCATGGATGCTGATAGTATATATTCAGTACCTTTAGCATTAAAAAAAGAAGGACTTTGTAAAGAAGTTTTGAATTTATTAGATTTAACGGATCATGAAAGTGATTTAAAAGACTGGGAACAATTAGTTCATAAACTGCGCCATCCAGGACCTTCAGTAAAAGTAGCTCTTGTAGGAAAATATATTCAATTAAATGACGCCTACTTATCTGTAGTTGAAGCATTACGACATGCTTGTATAGCTCAGGATGCCTCCCTCGAATTACATTGGGTATGCGCAGAGCAAATTGAGACACATGGAGTTGGAGAACTTTTAAAAGGAATGGATGCGTTAGTTGTTCCTGGTGGTTTTGGTAATAGAGGAGTTGATGGCAAAATCGCTGCAATTAGTTGGGCCAAAGAACAACGTGTTCCCTTTCTAGGCTTATGTTTAGGTATGCAGTGCGCTGTGATTGAATGGGCACGAAATCAAGCATGCTTAAAAGACGCATCAAGCTCGGAATTGAATCCTGAAACAAAACACCCTGTAATTCATTTACTGCCAGAGCAACAAGATGTAGTAGATCTAGGAGGAACTATGAGACTTGGAGTTTATCCTTGTAGACTTAAACCTGACACCATTGGATATCGTCTCTATAAAGAACAAGTCGTTTATGAAAGACATCGACATAGATATGAATTCAATAATTCCTATCGTAATCTCCTAATCGAATCTGGATACACAATTAGTGGGACTTCACCAGATGGACGTTTAGTAGAGCTAATTGAATTAAAAAATCATCCATTTTTTATAGCTTGTCAATATCATCCTGAATTCTTATCAAGACCCGGAAAACCTCATCCATTATTTCAAGGATTAATTGAAGCAGCACAAGTTAGATTACCCTCGTCTCCCAATGAAGCTATTAATCAAAGCACCACCACAATTAAAGACGATAGTTTACGAGAACAGTAATGGAAGGAAACCTTCCAATAGTTGAATATTTCCATTCTATTCAAGGAGAAGGTGCACATGCAGGACGGAGTGCTTTTTTTATAAGGCTTGCTTCATGCAAAGTAGGTTGCCCATGGTGCGACACAAAAGAATCATGGTCAACTAATAATCACAAAAAAGAAAGTATTGCTAGCCTCTGTAAATATATAACAAGAGCAGAAAATGAAGGTGCCGCTTTTGTTGTGATAACAGGGGGAGAACCATTACATCACAATTTAAATAGCTTATGTAACAACATTCGCGAAAAAAATTCAACGAAAGCTATGTCTATTCATTTAGAGACTAGTGGAGTTGATCCACTCACAGGAAATCCAGACTGGATTACACTATCACCCAAGCGACATGCACCACCTCTAAAAGAACTGCTTCATGCATGTCATGAATTAAAAGTAGTTATACATACAAAAGAAGATTTAATATTTGCCGAAAAAATGGCAAATATAGCCTTGCAAAATAATCAAAATAATCCAATACTATTTCTTCAAGCAGGTTGGAACAGCAGGACAGGTCAAAATTTAACTTATGACTATGTAAAAAGAAATCCTCAATGGAGGCTTAGTATGCAAACGCATAAATGGCTTGGGATTCGTTAAAAAAATATGCAGTGTTTTGATTAATATTTTAAATTAAGTTAACTATGACAAAAGAGAAAACAACTATTGCGCTTCTCTCAGGAGGTATTGATTCGGCAACAGCTGCAGCTATTGCCAAAGAATCAGGGCGAAATGTTATAGGGTTATCCTTTAATTATGGTCAAAGGCATCAACGTGAGTTGAAAGCAGCAAACGAACTATCTCAAGAATTAGGATTGATTGAACATCAAATAATTAATATTAATCTAGCTGCTTGGGGAGGCTCTTCCTTAACTGATCTAAAAAAAGAATTACCTACAGATGGTGTCATCGAAGGGGAAATACCCAATACATATGTTCCTGGTCGAAATACAGTCTTTATTGCTATTGGATTAAGTTTTGCAGAAGCAAGAAAAGCAAATGAAGTAGTTTTAGGAATCAATGCTATGGATTACTCAGGTTATCCTGATTGTCGACCTGATTATCTAAATGCCTATCAAGTTTTAGCTAATCTATCAAGCAAAATGGGAAGAGAAGGAAATGGAATAAAGCTCTGGGCACCATTAATAAATTGGGAAAAAACAAAAATCATACAAGAAGCCTTAAGGCTGAATGTACCAATTGAAAAAACGTGGAGTTGCTATCAAGGTAGAAGTCAAGCATGTGGAGTATGCGATAGCTGCCGAATAAGAGATCAAGCATTAATTAATCTTGGACGTTTCGACTTATGTAGTCATCAAAGTAAATGCAGCTAATACAAAAACAATTTAATAAATGGTTATCACCAGAAGTTGTAGCAGAAGAACTAATTAAAGAATGGGGAGAAGAAGGACTTATTTGGCTTGATGGTGATGGCAGTCAATATGGAAGATGGGTAACAATAGGTATTGATCCAATAGAAGCTATCTGCTGTAGAGGAATAGATACAACAGAAGACGCCAATCCTTTTAAAGTTCTTAGAGAATTGTATCCAGGACATTGGACTGGATGGCTTAGCTATGAAGCAGGAGCGTGGATAGAACCAAAAAATCCATGGAAAAGAAATGAAATGGCAACACTATGGATAGCTTCACATGATCCTATTATTAAATTTGACTTAAAAAAGAAAATTATTTGGTTAGAAGGACAACAAAAAGGTAGATTAAAAATGATGGAAGATATATTAATAAAAATAGCTAATAAAGATCAATCAAAAAACAATTCAAACAATATTTATAAAACAAAGACAAATCTAATAGAAATCAATTCTTGGAAATGGCTAACTTCAAAAGCCAATTTCAAAGAACATGTCAATCAGCTTAAAGAATTCATCTCAGAAGGAGATATTTTTCAAGCAAACATTACTGCTTGTTGTGAAGCTCAATTACCCAAAAACATTCAAATCATTGAGTTATATAAACGTCTACGAAATTATTCGCCATCACCTTTTGGAGGTATGATAATTGGATGCAAAGAAACCAAAGGAGAAGCAATTATATCAGCCTCTCCAGAAAGATTCTTAAAGATACTTTCAAATGGGGCAGTAGAAACTAGACCAATCAAAGGAACAAGGCCAAGATTAAAAAATCCCGAGGATGACTGCGATATGGCAGTTGATTTATTATGTAGTCTTAAAGATAGAGCAGAAAATATAATGATTGTTGATCTACTTAGAAATGATTTAGGAAGAATCTGCAAACCGGGTTCAATTCATGTACCTCAACTAATCAATCTTGAACAATACTCTCATGTACATCATCTTACTTCGGTTGTTAAAGGACAGTTAAGAAAAAATAAAAACTGGGTCGACATGCTTGAAGCTGCGTGGCCAGGAGGTTCTATAACAGGTGCTCCAAAACTAAGAGCATGCAAACGTCTCCATGAAATTGAACCGATAGCCAGAGGCCCATATTGTGGCTCATTTATAAATCTCACATGGAATAAAAATTTTGATAGCAATATTTTGATTCGTTCATTAATTATCAAAGACTCCATCATAAAAGCTCATGCCGGTTGTGGCATAGTGGCTGACTCCGAAGCAGATCAAGAAATAAAAGAATTAACATGGAAATTAATGCCTTTATTAGAGGCATTGCAATGAAAACTATAAAAAGCAATCAACTTGGATGGGTCAATGGCAACTGGGGCCCAATAAATGAATTAAGCATTCCTATTTGTGATCGTAGCTTAAATTTTTCAGACGGTATCTTTGAAACAATCTTAATAATTAACGGTAAAGCAAAGTTACTAAATAGACATTTACAGCGATGGAAAGCAAGTGCTGAAATCATGGGAATGAAATCCCCACCAGATATCCAATGGATAAAACCACTTATAGATGAAGGCATTAAAAAAGCATGTATGGAAAAAGAAAATGGTTCAATTCGTCTTAACTGGAGTAGAGGTGATGCTATAGACCGTGGGATTGATTTCAAAACTCTGAAAAAATTAAAACATCGTTTTTGGTTGATTATTAATCGAGGAGAACCTATATTTAATCCTATTTCAACAATCGTTAGCAAATACGAAAAAAGAAATTCTGATAGTGAACTTAGTCGCTGTAAAACATTTAGTTATATTCAATCAATAAAATGCAAAATAGAGGCTCATGAGGAAGGAGTCGAAGAAGCATTATTGAAAAGTACTAATAATGAAATTTGCTGCGGATCTAATGCTAATCTCATCATAAAACGTAAAGATCAATTACTAACACCAAGTATAAATAGCGGATGTCTTCCAGGAATAATGAGAGAAGTAGCTATCGAAACTGGGTTATTAAAAGAAGCTTCCTTAACATGCAATCCAGAAAAAAATGATCAATGGTTTCTAATAAATAGTCTAGGTTGTCGTCCAATAAAATCTGTAAATAATATCAAGCTAGATATATATCCAAAAGCACGTTCTTTCTGGGAGTCATTGCTATCAAAATGAAATTGGCATTGTAACGTGAGATGCCTTTGGAGCACATTCTTTAACCTGAAAATCAACAACCGAACCAACAATCACAATTGCAGGAGATTGAAATTTATCTTCTTGAACTTTTCTGACTAAGTCTTTTAGTGTAGTGATGAGATACCGTTGTCCTTTCACCGTAGCTTGTTGAATTACAGCTGAAGGTGTTTCAGGAGGTAACCCTCCATCAAGTAATTCTCCAACAATATATTGAAGATTCTGTACTCCCATATATATAACCAGGCTATGACTTCCGTTAGCAAGATTTTTCCAATTAACTGAAGGTTCTTTTTTATGAAATCCCTCATGACCAGTAACAAAAGTAACTGAACTGCACCCTGAGCGATGAGTTAAAGGAATACCCATATAAGCAGATGCGGCTATACCAGAAGTCACCCCTGGTACAATTTCCACAGGTACTCCATGGCTACGCAAATATTCTGCCTCTTCACCACCTCTACCAAAAATGAAAGGATCACCACCTTTTAATCTCACAACACATTTATGAGATTTTGATAATTCAACTAAAACATCATTAGTTGATACTTGTGATGCAAAATGATGACCTCGACGTTTACCAACAAATACACACTTACAAGATTTACTGACTAATTCCAACATTTCATTTGGAACTAATGAATCATAAACCAGAGCCCCACATTGACGAAGAAGTTTATTTGCTTTAACAGTAAGTAAATCTGGATCACCAGGACCTGCGCCCACCAAATATACAGTCCCAGATAAAGTTTCCATCATGCAAACAAGAGATGAGCAAGATCGCTTCAAAAACTACTTACGCAAGATAGGTAGTGGAAATGAAACTGGCCGTTCTCTAAACCGTAAAGAATCTGCAGATGCATTAAAGCTAATGATCGAAGGTATTCCAAGCCCAGCACAAATCGGAGCCTTTTTAATTGCACATCGAATAAGACGACCAACAGCAAAAGAACTTGCCGGAATGATTGATACATATAAAAATCTAGGTCCCAACTTAAAATCTAAAGAAGAAAAACAAATCCCGATTTGTTTTGGAATGCCATTTGATGGCCGAAATAGAACTGCTCCAATTTATCCATTAACAACATTGGTTTTGCTGAGTGCTGGACAATCGGTTGTTTTACAAGGAGGGTCAAGAATGCCAATTAAATACGGAATCACTACAGAAGAACTTTTCGCGGCTCTAGATCTCCCCTTAAAAGGGTTAACGATAAAACAAGTTGAAGAATGTTTCTTAGAAAATGGCTTAGCTTTTATTTATCAACCAGACCATTTCCCTTTAGCTGAAACCCTAATTAGTTTTAGAGAAGAAATTGGAAAACGTCCTCCTATAGCTAGCATGGAACTTATTTGGACAGCTCATAATGGTAAACACATTAATATCAGTGGTTTTGTTCATACGCCAACAGAAGAGAGACATTGGGAAGCATTAAAGCTAACTGGTGAAGAGCATATAATTACTGTTCAAGGCCAAGAAGGAGGAATAGATCTTCCAATCAATCGTTCATCAAAAATAAGTATCTTAAATAAGAATCAGTCAAACAGCTTGTGTCTGGAGGCAATTGATCATAACCGGAATGGTAAAGACATTCCATGGCAGGATATTAAACTGTGGAAAGATTGGGCTTATGAAGCTTTAAACAATAAAGGCCCCCTAAAGAACGCATTGTATTGGAATGCGGCAGTTTATTTATGGTTAACAGGTATCACTAAGAATATACAAGAAGGATTAGAAAAAGCTGAATTTTTAATTTCTTCAGGCAAGACAAAAAAAACTTTAGAAAAACTAATAAAATGGAGATTAAAAATTTAATTATTTAATCGAAAAATTCTTTTTCATTAAATATCTTTTAAACACAATACCAGCTATAGAAATAATTTGAGGTTTTATTAATTTCCATCCAAGCCGAAGAAATAATTGATAACTATATAAACTCGCTTCAACACAAAGAAATTCTTTACCTTCTTCGATTGCTTCAAGTTCTATTCGATTGATAAGAGAAGTGGCATGACCTTTACGATGCGACCTACCTCGACAATAAAGCAACGCTAATCTGTTCAAAGGATATCTCAAAGCAAATGCTTCTATCACACCCTTATCAAGACTTATCCATCCCTTCCCATCCTGTAAAGGAAGATCAAGCACACCTGGAAGCAAAGCTAATGATGACCAGGCATTAACTTGATCTTGCGTATATAAATTATCTTCTATTTCTATTGCCTCACAATAAATTTCTCTAGCAATAAGATGATGAGAAGGAAGCAATCTTCTCAAATCGCGACTTTCACTCATCTTAAACACACATCATCTCATTAGTTTCACAGAATATATGAGATGTTGCATTAACGCTCGTAGATTAAAAAGTGCAAAAACCCAAAATCCCAACCCTGTTAAGCGCTTTTATAACGCTGCTAAACGATCGACTAGGAGAAACTATTGTTTTTCCATTACTACCATTTCTTTTAGAACGATTTACCAAAAGTGGAAGCACGCTGGGTTTACTTGCTGGAACATATGCGATAGCACAATTTACAGTAGCACCCTTAATTGGAGCATTAAGTGATCGTTTTGGGCGTAAACCTGTAATGATCACCTGTGTATCGGGATCTGTTCTTGGCTTATCAATATTTGCAATAACTGTGAGCATCAATTGGGGGCAATTTCTACCTATGTGGGCTGTAGGTGTTCCGCTCATGTTTCTATTTGCCGCAAGAATTATAGATGGCGTTAGTGGAGGAACAGCTGCAACTGCAACTGCCATACTTGCTGATATATCTAGTCCAGAAAATCGTGCAAAAACATTCGGTCTTATAGGCGTCGCATTTGGACTAGGTTTTATCCTTGGACCTGGGCTAGGTACAGCACTCGCCCAATTCAGCGTAACTCTCCCAGTATGGTTCGCTACTGGATTTGCGCTATCGAATCTAATCCTCGTCATTTGGTTCCTTCCGGAAACACTTCCAGAAGCACAACGAGGGTCACTACCAAGAAAGAGAGAACTGAATCCTTTTTCACAATTAAAACTTGTTTTTAAAAATCCTTTATCTAGAAGGCTGTGCTTTGCTTTCTTTCTATTCTTTATGGCTTTCAATGGATTTACAGCAGTACTAGTTCTTTACTTAAAAGAAGCATTTCAATGGAGTCCGCAACTATCAAGTCAAGCCTTCGTAGTCGTAGGAGTGATAGCTATGATCGTACAAGGCGGATTAATTGGCCCACTAGTGAATAAATTTGGAGAATGGCGTCTTACTATCTGTGGCATAGGATTTGTGATATCTGGCTGTCTTCTTTTAACTATCGCAAATATCAATAATTCAGTTCAAATTGTTTTTCCAGCAGTTGCTTTACTAGCAATGGGTACAGGTTTAGTTACACCTAGCTTAAGATCACTTATTTCAAGAAGATTGAGTGAAAATGGTCAAGGTGCTGTTTTAGGAAGCCTACAAGGGTTGCAGAGTTTAGGAACATTCATAGGTGCGAGTGCGGCTGGCATCAGTTATGATTTACTCGGCCCAAAAAGCCCATTTATAATGACAACTCTAGTGTTATTCTTATTAATTGGGTTACTTTCAAAAAGTAATTTGAATTCTGCAAACACAATGCAAGTCTAAATTTATTACTTTTTAAACACCAGCATCAAAATATAATGTCAAAAAAAAATGAAAATAATTATATTAATCGAGAACTAAGTTGGATTAATTTTAATAAAAGAGTTTTAGAATTAGCTTTAGACCCTGACACTCCTTTGCTTGAAAAAGCCAAGTTTAATGCAATTTTTAGGAACAATTTAGATGAATTCTTTATGGTTAGAGTTGCTTCACTAAAATCACAAGTCGAGGCAGGAGTCACAAAGATAAGTGAAGATGGATTAACACCAAAAGAACAGTTGAAAGAAATCAGATCTAATTTACTCCCATTATTAAAAGAACAAGAAAAAAAAGGCATCAATCTTTTAAATCAATGTCTAAGAAAAGAAAATATTTACATTTTAAATTACCAAGAATTAAATAATCGTCAAAGAACATGGATTAATAATTACTTTCAAAATACTATTTTCCCAATTTTAACACCTCTAGGAGTAGACCCATCTCATCCATTTCCCTTTGTTAGTAATTTAAGTCTAAATTTAGCGGCTATAATATATGATAATGATAGCAAAAAAGAACAATTTGCAAGAGTTAAAATACCTCAAAAAATAATAAGCAGATTTATCAAAATACCTATTGAGTTAGGAAAAGATTCAACTATACATATAGCTATTCCGATTGAAGAAATTATTGCTGCCAATTTAAACTTACTCTTTCCTGGAATGAAAATAAAAAAATATTCACTATTCCGAGTCACAAGAGATGCTGATCTAGAACTAAGAGATATAGAAGCAGATGATCTTATGAGTGCGTTAGAAGAAGGCTTAAGAAAACGAAGGAGGGGAGGTGAAGTAGTAAGGCTTGAAGTCTCTAAAGAAATACCAAATGAAATACTTGAATTACTAATGAATGGAATGAAGGTAAAAGAAGAAGATCTATATCAAGTGAATGGTTTATTAGCATTGGATGAACTATTCACATTAGGGGAAATAGATCTTCCAAATTTAAAATATAAAAAGCACAATGGAGGAACACATTTACTGCTCAAAAACTGTCAAAAAGGGCTTATAGAAGATGGTTCAATTAAAAAAGAAGAATTCACAGATATGTTCAATGTCATTAGAAAAAATGATATTCTTTTACACCACCCTTATGATCTTTTTTCTACATCTATAGAAGAGTTTATAAATCAAGCAGCGGAAGATCCTCAAGTAATGGGAATAAAAATGACTTTATATAGAATTTCTAAAGATTCGCCTATTATTGAATCTTTAATCAAAGCGACAGAAAATGGAAAGCAAGTAATGGCACTTGTAGAGCTTAAAGCCAGATTTGATGAAGATAATAATATTCAATGGGCAAAGCAATTAGAACAATCTGGAGTCCATGTTGTATATGGTGTTGTTGGTTTAAAAACTCACACTAAAATCACATTAATAGTAAGAAAAGAAAAACATGGGGTAAGAACATATTTTCATATCGGGACTGGAAATTATAATTCAAAAACTTCAAAACTCTATACTGATCTAGGTATACTTAGTGCACAGCCTGAAATAGGTAAAGATCTAATAGAATTATTCAATTATCTTTCAGGTTTCTCAAAGCAACAAAATTATAGAAAATTACTTGTTGCTCCTTTTTCACTTAGAACTGGTATTGAGAATTTAATTTTGCGCGAAATTGAATTTGCAAAAAAAGGATTACCCGCAAATATAAAAGCAAAAATGAACTCTTTAGTTGATCCTGATATTATTAAACTACTTTATAAAGCCTCTCAATTTGGAGTAAAGATTGAATTAATAGTAAGAGGAATGTGTTGTCTAATCCCAGGGAAAGCTAATCTCAGTGAAAATATTAAGGTGATCAGTATAATTGGAAGATTTCTAGAACATTCTCGCATCTTCTGGTTTTCAAATAATGATAATCCAGAGATCTTTATAGGAAGTGCAGATTTAATGAGAAGAAATCTTGATAGAAGAGTAGAAGCTGTAACACCTATAGAAGATAAAGAACTTAAACTAGAAGTAAAAAAATTATTTGACCATTTGTTAAATCATAAATATGGAACCTGGGAAATGCAAAATACTGGTTCTTTCAAGAAATTAAAGAAAACAAATGATGAAGAACTTTATATTCAAGATGAATTAATAGAAAATTTAAAAACAAAAATCAATAAACCCATAAACAATTAAATAAAATAATCATTTATAAGGAATCCTCAGTATATATACCGATTCAAATGAAATAAAAATAAATCAAGATTTTTTCATAGGATTTCAAACAATTTTCATTTCATTTACTCAAGTCTCCATTATAAGTGCTAACTTCAAACTAAATCTAATTTTAGGAGGCCAGGGTGATGGGGATCCCTCTGGAATCTGCACAGAACTCTTCTGATATTCATTCAGAAGGTCCAGTGCTGCCATCAATAACAAGCTCTCAAGGAGCACAAACTAAAAGTAGGCGGTCCATTAGAAGGAGTAAACGATCTCATTCAGATGGAATAGGTCAATACCTATCAGAAATAGGTCGCATTCCTTTGTTAACAGCTGCAGAAGAAATCGAGCTTGCTAAACATGTAAAAAACATGAAATCTATTTTAGAAAAAGTTGCTAAAGACAACGAAGAAGAATTCCTTTTAAGCGAAGTAATCGAAGAAAAGCAAATAACACATGAATCAAATTCTGCTTTAAAGGATGCAAAGCAAGATCTAGCAAAAAGTAATTTTTCAGGAAAGGAAAATTTTTCTGTTACTAATAGAGAAATAGCAAAAAACCTAAAATACTTGTTTGAAAAAGCCAAAGAACAGTTACCTACAAAAGAAAGAAGGCAGCTCTTACATGCAAAAAGATCTCGAGACAGAATGATGGATGCAAACCTTAGATTAGTTGTTAGTGTTGCAAAAAAATATCAAAATCAAGGATTAGAGCTACTTGATTTGATTCAAGAAGGTGCAATTGGACTTGAAAGAGCTGTAGACAAATTTGATCCAGCAATGGGATATAAATTTTCAACCTATGCTTATTGGTGGATTAGACAAGGGATGACAAGAGCAATAGATAATTCTGCTCGAACTATACGTTTGCCTATTCATATAAGTGAAAAACTTTCTAAAATGCGTAGAGTAACAAGAGAGTTATCTCATGAATTAGGACGCCAACCAAATAGAAGTGAATTAGCAGAAAAAATGGGAATTGAAACAGATGATTTAGAATCTTTAATCTCGCAAAGTGCACCATGCGCATCTCTAGATGCACATGCAAGAGGAGAAGAAGATCGCAGCACATTAGGAGAATTGATTCCAGATCCAAATTGTGAAGAACCTATGGAAGGAATGGATAGAAATATTCAAAAAGAGCATTTAGGAGGTTGGCTATCTCAACTCAATGAACGAGAACAAAAAATAATGCATCTAAGATTTGGACTCGCTAGTACCGATGAACACACGCTGGCAGAAATTGGTAGACAAATAGGTGTTTCCAGAGAAAGAGTTAGACAATTAGAAGCTAAAGCGATTCAAAAAATGAGAATCATGACACAACATCAAGAAGCTGCTTAAACCCTTGTTTCTAATTCAATCAATTTTTCTAATTATTGGATGGATATCAACTGTTTTGCTAACAGCTATTTTTTGTAGGCGAAAATTTCCAGAAAAAAAAGAACTGAGTCGAAAAATAGTGCATATCGGTATAGGACCTGTTATTGCAATCGGTTGGTGGTTACATATTCCTGCTGGAATAGCAATACCAATCGCACTTTTTATCACAATTGGACTCTTAATTAATTATAAAATAAATTTAATTCCAGCAATTGAAGATGTAGAGAGAAAAAGTATTGGAACAATTTTATATGGAGCAAGTATCACAATCTTACTAATGTTGTATTGGCCTAAATATGAAGGAGGTGTAACAGCTGGAATACTATCAATGGCATTTGGAGATGGTGCTGCAGGGTTAATAGGTCCTCAAATATACTCTCCAAAATGGAAACTATTAGGTCAAACAAAATCAATAGCAGGAACGCTAGCTATGGCAATAATAGTAAGTATTACTTTAACAAGTATCTGTTTAGCAAGTGGGATCAATTTAGAAGTTTCTAAAATTATAGTTTTAACAATTTCAGCTATAATTCTAGAACAATTCAGTCCTTGGGGTATTGATAATATAACAGTACCTGTTGGTATATCAACAATATGGGTATTTTTAATAGGAAGTTAAAAATAAATTAAGCTGACACAGCAAAAGATAATTCCTCAAGCAATTGCTCAGTTGTTTGCAAATTAATGCAAGCATCAGTAATACTTTGACCATAAACAAGTTTAGATAAATCAGAGGTAAGTTTTTGGTTCCCTTCTTTTATATGACTTTCAATCATAATTCCCATTACATTTTTGGAGCCTGCTTTAAGTTGCTGAGCAATTACTCTTAAAACCTCAGATTGACGACGAAAATCTTTATTAGAATTGGCATGACTACAATCAACCATTACTCGAGGAGACATCCCCGCCAAAGTAAGTTCTTCAACTACTTCATTAATGGCTTCTAAATGATAATTAGTTCCACTCTTCCCTCCTCTTAAAACGAGATGCCCATCTGGATTACCAGTTGTACTAACAATTGAAGCATGTCCCTCTTGATTAATCCCTAAAAAATGATGAGGTCTAGCCGCAGCTTGCATCGCATTAATAGCAATAGTTGCTGTCCCATCAGTTCCATTTTTATAGCCAACAGGCATAGATAAACCTGAAGCCATTTCTCTATGAGTCTGACTTTCAGTAGTTCTGGCTCCAATTGCAGTCCAACTAATTAAATCAGCAATATATTGAGGTACTACAGGATCTAATAATTCTGTTGCAGAAGGCATACCAATCCTTGCTAAATCAAGCAATAAAGAACGTGCCCGTCTCAAACCAGAATTGATGTCATAAGAATTATTTAAATGAGGGTCATTTATCAAACCTTTCCAACCAACCGTAGTCCGTGGTTTTTCAAAATAAACACGCATTACGATTTCTAATTGTTCTTTGAATTTCTTACGAAGTGGATGCAACCAATTTGCATACTCCAATGCAGCTGTAACATCATGAACTGAACAAGGACCAACAATAACCAAAACTCGAGGATCATCACCTTTAAGAATCGATTGAATCCGCTGTCTAGTTTGAGAAACAAGCTCTGCAGCCTTTAGATCAATAGGTAATTCATGATGTAACGATTGAGGAGAAACTAAAGGACGAGTTTCAACTACATGAAGATCTGACGTACTGTCAAAAACCTGAAAATATGATGAGGTGGCCATTTAACCTGTCTTCATCTGAAATAGACTAAAGAGATTACTAACTTTCAGCAGTAATAACTTGCATTTCAGAATCTAAATGAACACAACGTGAGATTGTAAAAAATGAACACAGTAATGCTCCTCAAACAATTTCAAAGGAATAAAGACAATCATGCTCAGTAACTACCGCAAGCACAGCTTAGAGAGAGAAGGCTTAGGCATTCCTCCTCTGCCTTTAGATGCAAAGCAAACAAATGCCCTTACAGATTTGCTAGAGAATCCTCCGGAAACGGAAAATAAAGAATTTTTATTAAACCTCCTGAAAAATAGAATTCCACCTGGGGTCGATCAAGCGTCTTATGTCAAAGCAACATGGTTAAGTGCAATTGCTCAAGGTACATCTAAAAGCCCTTTAATCACTCCTTTAGAAGCAACAAAATTACTAGGGACAATGATAGGTGGATACAATGTCAGCGCTTTACTAGAAATACTTCAAAATAAAAACGAAGCTTTAGCTAAATGTGCACAAGAAGCGTTGAGTAAAACTTTATTAGTTTATGATGCAGTAAATGATGTCATAGAATTAGCTGAAAAAAATAAATTTGCAAAAGGTGTAATCGAAAGCTGGGCTAAAGGAGATTGGTTTACATCAAAGAAAAAATTACCAAAAGAAATTACTGTGACATGCTTCAAAGTAGCTGGAGAAACAAATACTGATGATCTTTCACCTGCTACTCATGCAACCACTAGACCAGATATCCCTTTACATGCTCTAGCAATGCTAGAGACAAGAGATCCTGACGGAATAAAAACTATTTCAAAACTAAAAAAGAAAGGATATCCTATTGCTTATGTAGGAGATGTTGTAGGAACAGGAAGTTCACGTAAATCAGCAATAAACTCTGTTCTCTGGCACATAGGAGAAAATATTCCTTATGTCCCAAATAAGCGTGGAGGTGGCGTAATTATAGGCGGAAAAATAGCTCCTATTTTTTTCAATACAGCAGAGGACTCTGGAGCATTACCAATTGAATGTGATGTAAGTAAATTACAAACAGGAGATGTAATTACTATTCATCCATATAAAGGCACGATTGAACGAGCAAAAGGCGAAGATAATGGTGGGGAAATATTAACAACCTTTGAACTTAAACCAATTACAATTTCTGATGAAATACAAGCAGGTGGAAGAATACCTTTAATGATAGGTAGAGCTCTAACTGACAAAGTAAGAAAAAAATTAAATTTAGAGTCCTCTAATTTGTTTATAAGAGCTGGAAAACCCAAAAGCAAATTAGAAGATGGATTTACCCAAGCACAAAAAATAGTCGGGAAAGCATGTGGGCTAACAGGGATCAAACCTGGAACAAGCTGTGAACCAATTATGACAACTGTAGGAAGTCAAGATACTACTGGACCAATGACTAGAGATGAAATGAAAGAACTTGCATGCCTAGGCTTTTCCGCAGACTTAGTAATGCAAAGTTTTTGTCATACAGCTGCATATCCAAAACCAATAGATCTAGTCACTCAAAAAGAATTGCCCGACTTTTTTGCTGAAAGAGGTGGTGTAGCTTTACGACCTGGCGATGGCATTATTCATAGTTGGCTAAACAGAATGCTTCTCCCAGATACCGTAGGAACAGGAGGGGATAGTCATACACGCTTTCCTTTAGGTATTTCGTTTCCTGGAGGATCGGGAGTTGTAGCTTTTGCAGCAGCAATAGGTGCAATGCCTCTTGATATGCCTGAATCTGTATTAGTTAGATTTAAAGGGTCACTGCAATCGGGAATAACTCTTAGAGACGTTGTTAATGCAATTCCATGGAAAGCTATTCAAAAAGGTTTTTTAACAGTAGAAAAATCCAACAAGATAAATATCTTTAATGGAAAGATTATGGAAATTGAGGGATTACCTAATTTAAAACTAGAGCAAGCCTTCGAATTGACTGATGCAAGTGCAGAAAGATCATGTGCAGGTTGCACAATTCAATTATCAAAAGAAACTATTAGTGAATACCTTAAAAGTAATATTGCCTTGTTAAAAAACATGATTAGAAGAGGATATAAAGATGCTAGAACTTTAAGTAGAAGAATTATAGAAATGGAAAACTGGCTCAAAAATCCACAATTACTGAAAGCAGATGATAATGCAACATATTCAGAAATAATAGAAATTAATCTGAATGAATTAAATGAACCAATCATTGCCTGCCCAAATGATCCTGACAATGTCAAACTCTTAAATAAAGAAGCTGGAAATCATATTCAAGAAGTTTTTATAGGTTCTTGTATGACAAATATTGGTCATTATCGAGCAGCTGCAAAAATTCTAGAAAATGCAGGAAAAATCAAAACAAGACTTTGGATATGTCCTCCAACTCGAATGGATGAAGAAATCTTGAAAAAAGAAGGTTATTATGAAATTTTTGAAAAAGCTGGGTGTCGAATGGAAATGCCTGGATGTTCTCTATGTATGGGTAATCAAGCGAGAGTAGATGATAATACAAATGTTTTTTCTACAAGTACTCGTAATTTTAATAATCGACTAGGTAAAGGAGCACAAGTTTATTTAGGAAGTGCAGAACTTGCAGCAGTATGTGCTCTTTTAGGTCATATTCCTAACAAAGAAGAATATCTATCAATCGCTTCTAAGAAAATAAATCCTATATCAAAAGAAATTTATAGATATCTAAACTTTAATGAAATTCCTAATTTTGAAAATGAAGGCAGAATACTTAATGCTGAACAAGAACAAGAAATACTTACTTCTATAGAAAATTTATGAATGAGTTAAATGAACAAAAAATAAATATTAAAACTAGTAGAAGTATTCGAAATCTACTAAAACAAAAATGGTTAGTGGTAATAGTAGCCCTAATGCTTACAGGCTTAGGAGCAGCTTTAACAGGGGTTCTATTTAAAGCGGGTATAAAAAGCTTAGAAATGTGGAGATTAGAGCTATTGCAAAAATTCCCACCATTATTAATTTTACCTATTTTAGGAGGATTAGGTGGATTTATTTCTGCATCATTAATTGCAAACTTAGCTCCAGCAGCAGCAGGTTCAGGTGTTACTCAAATAATCGCTTTCCTACGTCATAAACCAATACCCATGGGATTAAAAGTTGGTTTAGTCAAATTAATTGCAGGCATTATTGCAATAGGAAGTGGATTTCCATTAGGACCTGAAGGACCATCCGTCCAAATGGGAGGTTCAGTAGCCTGGCAAATGGCACAATGGCTAAAAGCACCAATCGCATTTAGAAGAGTAATTATTGCAGCAGGAGGCGGGGCTGGCATAGCAGCAATTTTCAGTGCTCCAATAGGAGGTTTTATATTTGCTATTGAAGAACTTTTAAATTCTGCAAGACCTGTAGTTCTTTTATTAGTTGTTATAACAACATTCTGGGCAGATGCCTGGGCCGACGTCCTACAAGCAATAGGATTAGATCCAAAAGCAGCAGGTTTTAGTAGTAATTTAGGATTTCAAGTACAAAAAGAATATAATCAAATTGTCAATTTTCTTCCTATTGATCTTATATATTTAATTATTTTAGGAATAATCATTGGATGCTTAGCTGAACTATATTGTCGTTTTGTTATAAAAATGCAAAAACAAGGTAATAAATGGTTCAAAAATAAACTTGTTTTACGTATGGTAATTAGCGGAATATTACTTGGATTTATATATTCCTTACTTCCAGATACCTTTCACAATTTAGAAGGATTACAAAAATTAATTGCAGATGGTGAAGCAAATATAAGTATGACTTTAATAATATTTCTAGTTATATTTATAACTACTGGAATAGCAGCAGCAGCAGGAGCCCCTGGTGGATTATTTTATCCAATGCTAACTCTTGGAGGTTCAGTAGGTCTTGCATGTGGAAATAGCCTAGAAGTATTAACTGGTCATATTCCTACAACTTTTATATTTGCAGGGATGGCAGGCTTTGTTGCAGCCTGTTCACGCACACCAATTACAGCAATGTTTTTAGCCTTTGCGCTAACAAAAGATTTACTAATTTTAAAACCATTACTCATTACATCTATAACAAGTTTTTTAGTCGCTCGTATTTTTAATGAACATTCTATATATGAAAGACAAATCAGCCTTCGATTAATTTAAGCAAGAATTTAACTGAAAACTTATACAAGTTTATTCTCTATTCTTGTTCTAAGAGAACATCTTAAACCAGCCAAAATTATCCAACCAGCAATATTAATCCTACTATCAAATAATGGTATGTCTGATCCATGAAGGAAAACAAGAATCAAACCAGACGTCCACCAAGCTCTATCAAAAATCAGATTAATCTTATTACTTTTAAGAAAATGATCTGTTGTTAAAATTACTTTTTTTAAAGTCAATAACAAAAGAAATAAGACTGTACCAACTAAAATAAAAGCGACTGGAAAACCATGACTTACTGCCAACTCCAAAGGTAAATTATGAGAATGTCCATGCCAAAAGCCAGTTCTAAGAGGATATAACAAAGAAAAAGCAGCAGCACCCCAACCAAAAATTGGACGTTGACTAATAAAATCTATAGCTAGATGCCACTGATGAATACGAGTAACCTCAAGTGGCCTCTTATTAAAAAATTGAAAGTCATTCAAACGAGTCCAAATTGATTCTGGAACTATGTTTCTAGCTAAATTTTGTAAATCTGAATTAAAAGTTGGCAAGATAGCAATTGCAACAGGAAACAACGCAACAAACAAACATGGTAAAAGCCAAATCCAAGAGTGAGGACCTAAAACAAATGGTATTGCTAAAACAAAAGCTCCCCAGGCATTTCGAGAGTTTGTAAGGACTAAAGCAAAAGCAATTCCAAAAACAAAAAGAAAAGCAAATAATCTCCGTCTATTAAAGAAAGATGGTTGGAACATAAAAGCAAGAGAAAAAGGCCATACCAATGCCAACCATGCTCCAGCAATATTTGCGTAATCAAACAAACCAGAAAATCTCCCTAAAGGATTCCCCCCAAGAGCAACAAACCACACTATTAATCCATTAAAAAGTTCCCAAGGTCCTTGCCAATTAAACCAAAGCTGTCCAAATCCTGTTAATAAAACTGGAAAAGTTCCTGCTAGTAGACATAAAGCAGAACGTCGTCTGGCATCAATAGTTAATAAATAAGGTTGAAACCCCCAAAAGCACCAAAAACAAGGAATCCAATTAGCAAGGCCGACCCAAGAAAGCCAACCAGAATATGCATTGAAACAACCAAATAACATTAAAAATGCAACAACCAAAAATGGATAATTCCAAGCATCTCGAAAATAAGATTCTCTACGATTTAATGATCCAAAAATCAATGAAAGTAATAGAAATAAACCTGCTAATAATGCACTAGATGCTAAGAAAAATAGACCTAATTGAAAACAGATCCATCCTTTGATATTTGAGGGAGAAGGAGAATATTTTCGAATTTGGGCAATATTCATGCAAAAACAGCTGTTCGCCCTTGATAAACCATTACTTGTCTATGCAAATGAAGTCTCAAAGCTCTTGCAAGAGCAATTCTTTCAGTATCTCTACCTTTACGAATCAAATCGGAAACTTCATCTCTATGGCTAATATTTGAAATTGTTTGCTCAATAATCGGGCCAGCATCCAAATCTTCTGTTACATAATGAGCTGTCGCTCCTATTAATTTAACTCCACGCTCCCATGCTTGATGATAAGGATGTGCACCCTTAAAAGCAGGAAGAAAAGAATGGTGAATATTCATTACCATAGGAAATTTAGACAGAAAAGTTTTACTCAATATCTGCATATATTTCGCCAAAACAGCTAATTCTATATCATATTCAATTAATAAATTATATATTTGTTGTTCTGCAAAAGATTTATCACTAGAATCTACTGGTATATATTTAAAATTAACACCAAAATCAATACAAATATTTTCTAAAAAATTATGATTAGAAATAACTAATGGAACGTTCATTCTTAGCTCACCACTTTTTACTCTCAATAAAATATCTAACAAACAATGATCTTGTTTACTAACAAATAATGCAACATTTGGTAATTCATCTGAAAAGTTCAATTGAGCCTTTCCCTCTAAATATTCAGCCAAATCATTAACAGCACTAATCACAGATTCGCGCGATAAAAGAAATTGATCTAACTCCCACTCAATTCGACTAAGAAAAACGCCCGCATCTTGATCCGTATGATGATCTGCATGAACTATATTTCCATTATGATCAGCAATCCAACCTGATAATTGGCTAACCAATCCAGGCCGATCTGGACAAATCATCTGCAAAATAGCTGTGGTAGAACTCAAATGAATTTAAGAGTACAATTCATTCTGGACTGATATTTCATTGAAGAACAGAAAAGAAAAACAATTAACAGGAATCGTAAACATGAGTACAAAACAAATAAAAGATCAAAATGAATTAAAAGAAAGTACGACTATTATTGGATGTGGCATAGCAGGACTTACAACAGCCTTCTACTTAGCAAAAAAAGGTCATCAAATTACCGTTATAGATCCAACAATAAATAATGATATAGATCCACAAATACCTTCAAATGCCACTGAAGCATCACTAGGCGTATTAATGGGATATGTCTCAAGGAAATCTAGTGGAAGAGGATGGAAAATGAAAATGAAAAGTATGAAAATATGGGAAGAATGGACTGAAGAGTTAAGTAATAACGGAAAGGAAATAAAAATTAAAAAACCACTTATTAAAATTCCAAAAAATGATAAAGAAAATGAATTCATGATGCATATAGCCAAAGAAAGAAAAGACCTAGGAATTAAATATGAGAAAATTTACAATACTAAAAATTTAATATCCATGAAGAACAGTTATGGAGTACTAATCTCTAATAAAGATGGGAGAATTGATCCGATTTTACTAATAGAAAAATTAAAAAATGCATTAAAGTCTTGGAAGATAGCAATGATACAACAATCTGTTATTCAATTAAAAAGAAACTTAAATAGTAAAGAAAAAAGATGGATTATTATAATGGCAAATGGAACATATATTGCACAAGATAATATTGTCATTTGCGGTGCTTTAGGTTCAATAAATCTAGTTAAACCGTTAGGGCATACAATTTCATTAGAACCAATACTTGGACAAGCAGTTGAAATAGCAATAAAAAGTGAAGACGTAATTATAAACAATTGGCCAGGGATTCTATCAATAAATGGTCTTAATATAATTCACAAATATAAAAATACTTTTTTAATAGGAGCAACAATTGAACCAGGCGTCAAAGCATCCATTCAAGAAAAGATAAGCATGCTCAATTCACTTAAAAAAGATTCAACAATCTTTAAGGATTATGTTATTAAAAAAGAATGGCATTATTTAAGAGCAAGGCCTATAAATGAACCTGCACCTTTGCTTAAAAATCTAGAGAAAGGTTTAATTATAAATAGTGGGCACTATAGAAATGGAATTCTTTTAGCACCTGCTTGTGCTGAATGGACCTGGAAAGAATTATGCAAGCAAAGTATTCATTAACAAGCATATTTTCTTACTTTGTTTCAGTAAACTCTGCATCAATAACATCATCTCCACCATTAGAAGAATTGTCATCTGTAGAACTTGAAGATCCTTCAGCCGCCTGTGAAGCAGCATTTGCTTGTTGATAAACAGATGCTCCTAAAGAATAAAGTTCTTGTTGTAACTCTTCTACAAGTGTCTTCATAGATTCATAATTATCTTGATCAATGGCTTCTTTTAACTTGACTCGTTTTTCTTCAACTTTTGCTTTTGCAGCATCATCTACTTTATCTCCTAATTCGCCAATTTGTTTCTCTGACTGATACACAAGTGTCTCGGCTTGGTTCTTTATATCAATTTTTTCTCTTTTTTCTTTATCAGCAGAAGCATTAACTTCAGCATCTTTAACCATCTTATCAACTTCAGTATCAGACAAAGTTGAAGCACCTGTAATAGAAATACTCTGCTCCTTACCACTACCTTTATCTTTAGCTGTTACGCTCAAAATACCATTGGCATCAATATCAAAAGTAACTTCAATTTGAGGAACACCCCTAGGAGCAGGAGGTATACCATCTAATCTGAAAGTACCTAAACTTTTATTATCTGAAGCCATCTCACGCTCACCTTGTAAAACATGAATTTCTACATTCGTCTGACCATCTACTGCAGTTGAATAAGTTTCTGATTTTTTTGTAGGGACTGTTGTATTTCTTGAAATCATTTTTGTCATAACACCACCAAGTGTCTCTACCCCTAATGAAAGAGGAGTAACATCAAGCAACAAGATATCTTTAACTTCACCTGCTAATACTCCTCCCTGAATAGCCGCTCCAACAGCTACTACTTCATCTGGATTAACTGTTTGATTAGGATCTTTACCAGTAACTTTTTTTACCAATTCCTTAACAGCTGGCATTCTGGTTGATCCACCAACCATGACTATCTCGTCTATTTCCCCTGTAGAAAGTTTGGCATCTTTTAAAGCTTGCTCAACTGGAACTCTACAGCGATCAATCAAAGTTGATGCTAATTCCTCAAATTTTGCTCTTTTAAGAGTCAAATCCAGATGCTTTGGACCTTCAGGTGTAGCAGTTATAAAAGGAAGATTAATTTCACTTTGTGTTGCATTTGAAAGTTCAATTTTGGCTTTCTCAGCTGCTTCAGTTAAACGTTGTAAGGCTTGTTTATCCTGACGTAAATCAATCCCTTCTTTACCTTTGAAATCTGCAGCCAAATAATCAACTATGACTTTATCAAAATCATCACCACCTAAATGAGTATCTCCAGAAGTAGATAAAACCTCAAAAACTCCATCACCTACTTCTAAAACCGAGACATCAAATGTTCCACCACCTAAATCAAAAACCAAAATTCTTTCATTACTTTTTTTATCTAACCCATATGCCAATGCAGCAGCAGTGGGTTCATTGATAATTCTAAGAACTTCCAATCCAGCAATTTTTCCAGCGTCTTTTGTCGCTTGACGTTGAGAATCATTGAAATATGCCGGCACAGTAATCACAGCTTGAGTTATATTTTCTCCCAAATATTTACCTGCATCTTCAGATAATTTCCTTAAAACTTGTGCACTTACTTCTTCAGGTGAAAATTGCTTATCAAGAATTGGACACTTTAATTTCACATTAGCGCCAGACTTTTCAACGCCATAACTTACCTCTTTAGATTCCTCATTAACCTCATCTACACGTCGTCCCACAAAACGCTTAGAAGAATAAAAGGTATTTTCTGGATTCATCACCGCTTGACGCTTAGCAATTTGACCTACTAATTGGTCCTGATTTTTTGTATATGCAACTACAGATGGTGTTGTTCTGAAACCCTCAGCATTAGCTATTACTGTAGGCTTGCCTCCTTCCATTACAGCTACACAGCTATTTGTAGTGCCAAGATCAATTCCAACAACCTTCCCCATGGGTGAACAGCTCCTTAAATGTGTCTTTCTTTATAGAGATATCCTCGTCAGTGAAACCACTTAGAGGCGAGGCGTGGTTCCCGAACAGAATTAAACAAATCAACCTTAAAAAAAAACAAAATGGCAATGATTACAGGGACAACAAGCTTGGTAGGACTAGTTGGTGACCCGGTAAGCCATTCTTTATCACCAATAATTCACAATGCAGCATTTTCTGAAATGGGTCTGAATTGGTGTTATTTAGGCATACCTTGTGAAACAGAAAATCTTGAAATAGTGATAAATGGCCTCAGAAAGGTGAACTGCAAAGGATTAAATATCACAATTCCTCATAAACAAAATGCAAGTAACTATTGCAATGAAATCAGTGATCTTTCAAAAGAACTTAAAGCAATTAATACTTTAATCCCAAACAAAAAGAATGGATGGACTGGAACGAATACAGATGTAGAAGGATTTTTAGCACCTCTAAAAAAACAGGATTGGACTCAAAAAAAAGCTATTATATTAGGCTGTGGAGGCAGTGCTAGAGCAATATTATTTGGATTAAAAATACTTAGATTTCAAGAAATAAATGTAATTAGTAGAAATATAAAATCTATTAAAAAATTTTTGTTGGATGCAAAAATAAATCCTGAAAATATTCAAAAAAACCATATCGAAATAAAAGGATATACAGATCAAGATCCAAATATAAAAAAGATACTATCAAATTCAGATCTCATAATAAATACCACTCCAATAGGAATGCAAAAAGGTTTAAAAAATGAAAATGGACCAATTGAAATACCTTTAAAACCAGAAGATTGGAGCTCTATAAATAAAGAAACAACTTTATATGACTTAATTTATACTCCTAGACCCACACCTTGGTTACTTTGGGGAAAAGAAAAGGGACTGAAAACAATTGATGGTCTAGAAATGCTTATTCAACAAGGTGCTGCATCATTAAAACTATGGAGTGGTGTAGAAAATATTCCTATAGAGATAATGAGAAATGCAGCAAAAACGCATCTCAAGCATTAAGCTATAAATAAAATTAAGATACGATGATTATTTCTACCTGGCAAAAACTCCTAGGAATTTTAATATATTTAATTCCTTGGAGTGACATTATACCCTTTGGTTATAATTTATTTTATAATTTTCCTATAACTAAACTGTTAATAATTCCAGCATTTCCAATAATTTTTATTAATCAAATAATACCCTTTGGAAGATTTCTGATTTTCATAATTCTATTTTTAACTATAGTCCGTAATCCTAAAGTAAGTTATTTTTTGAGATTTAATTGTCTTCAAGCTATATTAATAAGTATTATGGTAACAATTATTAATTTTGGATTCCAAATATTCATCTTTCCAATAGGAACTACTCTAATAGCAAGAACATTTTCAACTACTATTTTAATTTCAATAATATCAATAGTCACGTTCTGTATTATTGAATGTATAAAAGGCTTAGAACCAAATCTGCCTCTTATCAGTGATGCAGTAAAAATGCAAGTTTAGAAAAATCTACCATTAAAGGATAAAATAATTTATCCGTCGCTCAACAACAGAGCCTTTTTGCCCTAGTCGGAATCACTATGACCAACGAACCTTACTACGAAACTATGTACATCCTTCGTCCTGACATACCGGAGGACGAAGTCGAAAGTCACTTAAAGAAATACAGTGAAATTCTTGAAAAGGAAAAAGTAGAAGTTTTAGACAATCAAATGAGAGGGAAAAGAAGATTGGCATATCCTATTTCAAAGCACAAAGAAGGTATATATGTCCAATTGAGCCATAAAGGGAACGGACAACAAGTAGCCGTTCTAGAAAAAGCAATGAGGTTATCGGAAGATGTCATCAGATATTTAACAGTTAAACAAAATGGTCCATTACCTACTCCAAAACCTGCTCAAGAGAGCGATTCAGACAAGAAAGAAGCAGCGAAAAGCGAAACTAAAGACACTAAAAAAGAGGAAACTAAAGATACTCCAATAGAGGACACTAAAAAAGAAGAAACAAAAGATGCTCCAACAGAAGACACTAAAAATAAAGAAAAAGATTAATAGTGATTTTGAATATTATTTATTAAAATCTTTCCTTTTAACCCAAGCCCAAAGTCTAGTAGGCAGCCCCCAAATATAAATAAATCCTTCTGCAGCTTTATGGTTAAACTCATCTTCATTCCCATATGTAGCCATATCAGGAATATAAAGGCTATTTGAAGTTGAAGTCCTTCCTATTACTAAAGCATTACCTTTAATTAATTTGATTTTTACTGTTCCATTAACTACAGATTGAGTACGTTCAATAAAACCATCCAAAGCATCTTTTAATGGACTAAACCAAAGGCCTTGATAAACCAAATCAGCCCATTGATTTTCAATCTTTAATTTGGCACGAATAACATCTGCAGGCAAAGTTAAGCTTTCAAGTTCTTGATGGGCACGAATAAGTAATAACAAACCTGGAGTTTCATAAATTTCTCTACTTTTAATTCCGACAACTCGATTTTCAATCATATCTATCCGTCCAAAACCATGTTTTCCCGCCAAAGAATTTGCCTCTTTAATCAAAGTAACTGGGTCATATTGAATATCATTTATTGCAATAGGAAATCCATTTTCAAAAGCAATATCAATAATTTCAGGTTCGTCCGGAGCATTAGAAATCGATGAAGTAATTGAAAATACCTCCTCAGATGGCTCCAAATAAGGATTTTCCAAAGGTCCTGCTTCAATACTTCTTCCTAATAAATTTAAATCAATAGAATATGGAGACTTTTTGCTAACTGGAGCTGAAATTCCATACTTTTCTCCATAAGCAATTGTCTCCTCTCGACTCATACCCCATTCTCTGGCAGGAGTAAAAAGTTTTAAATGTGGAGCCAAAGAACCTATTGCCAAATCAAATCGAACTTGATCATTTCCTTTCCCAGTACAACCATGAGCCACTCCATCAGCTTTCATCTGCTTTGCTATTTCAACTAATCTACGAGCAATCAAAGGCCTCGCTAATGCTGTAGAAAGAGGGTATTTACCTTCATATAAAGCATTTGCTCTAATAGCTGGAAAAGCAAAATCCTGAATAAAAGGATGAACTAAATCATCAACAAGAGATTGAGTTGCTCCCGCTTTAAGAGCTTTAAGACGAATAGGTTCAAGCTCATCTCCCTGACCCAAATCAGCAGCAAAAGCAATTATTTCTTCAATACCATATTCTTTTT
>QCJQ01000013.1 GCA_003215935.1 Prochlorococcus sp. AG-409-D09 | reverse complement strand
GGAACATTCTTGCGAGTATACCGATTTGTGAGTTGGTTCCTGATGATGCAATATCTTGATCCAACTAGCAAGAGTTTGGATGTACTAATCAATTAGAAGAAAATAATCCTTTTTTATGTATCAACGTATTTTTTAATACTGCAGAATCTTATTGAGCTATTAGATTTATTTGAATTATTTAAATGATATGAATTCAGCTCTTACTAAAGCTTCAAATATCAAATTAAACAGATTCTCCAAAATTACTCTTACGTTGACCTCCTCAACTTTTTTCCTTTATGGATTGGGACAAGCACCGATCTTCAAGAATTTATTTGCTAGTGCTTTCTCTTGCTCGGGTGCAGGTTAATCAAACTTACGATCTCAAATCAAATAATGTATTGGGCTGACGAAGGTCAGTCCTTTTTTATGTGATGCTGATTGAAGTAGAAACAAAAAGAGTCATGATGATGGAAAGAACTTTTAAGTAGAAATGGTTTTAATGAGATTGATTAAGGCTGACAAGCGATTATCCGAGCGCATTCAACGAAAATTAAATCTCAGCAACTATCAAATGCTTTGCCTTAGTTGGGCAATCGTTTTAGTAATGGGAATAGCTATTGCAATTCTCTTTTTTTAAAAAGTGTGGGAGAAGAAAATACGTTCATGTGGTTCGTACTTACTTACTTGGCAATTCCAATTTTTATCATAATTACTGTCTACGGATATTTAATTCTTAAGTGAATGTGATAGAAATCCGTCATGATTGGTTGATTAAAGCCTATTAATTTATGACTGATAAAAGTAAAGAGACTTGGCAACCAACAGATGAGCAAGTCGATAAAATAATTCTTCCGGCCATGCAGGGGATAGCACACCAATGCGCTGGTTATATCAACGAACTTCAATGTCCTCCTCAATTTATTGCTGTCATGCTTAGGGATGTTGCAGATGCATTCGAGAACCCAACACCCGAAGGCGATAGCGATTGCTCTTGTTGCTAATAATGTCTTTACGTCATCCCCTTTTTCACAGAACCATTTTGGCTATTCTTTTAGATACTCAAGAAGCAGGGTACGAACCACCAATACTTGAGAATAGAGAATCTTTTAAGGTTGAGCTTCTCAAGGAGTTGGAGGAAGGCATAACCCCCATAATTGAAAGATGTTGCTATCAGAATCCTTCCTTCAAAAGAAATGAAGAGAAATCAAACCTACCTAAGTGTTAAAGGGTCCTTCTCATAGGATTCCATGATCGAAGACTAATTTCTATTGGAACCAATGTGGCTGTGTATTAGTACTTTTTCTTTTCCCTATCAATTCACTAGGAAGTAGTACTTGAGTATAAGCCGAGGTGTTTAAACCACAAAGAATCAAGTAGAACATAGTCATCCGAACAGGAGGTTTATGAAGCTAAAAACTCCATTTTCTGTCATCAAAAATGCGTTGAGTGATATTCGAGTAATGCATGATTTCAATTACGAAATTCCTGCTGAAACCAGAGAAAAGTTTTGGAATGATGAATGTGAAATTCACCCAACTTCTTCAACATGCAAAGTCTATGACGACTAACAAAATAACGATCTAATGGATCCATTAGATCCTGCCCTTCAAAGTACAGCCGTATCAGGAGTTAAGCCTTTATTGACTCTGGCAATCTTTGCTGGAGTAGGATCTTTTTTCCTTGGAGCACTTATTACTGCGATAAGAAGAGGAATGAAAGAAGAAGGATGGTTCAAATTCAAACAAGAAAAAGAAGAGGAAGAATAAGCAATTTCTTTTTAAAGTTTCTAATCTGCACAAATTGAAAAGTTTCTTACTATTAGGCCAAGCGGCGGATAGCTCTTTATGCAAAGAATACTAATTACTCTTGGCCTAATAATCGCTTCGATCGGTGTTCTATATCCTTATTTAAAACAAATAGGCTTGGGAAGATTACCTGGGGACATCATCTTTCGAGGTGAGAATTCAACATTTTATTTCCCAGTAGTGAGTTGTATTGCAATTAGTCTGCTGCTTACAGTCATTTTTAATTTATTTCGATCCTCCTAATGAGTTTTGCTGATAACTGGGCCAGAGTTTTTGTTGTGATTACGTTTCTAACTTTTGGAGAAGCCCAGATCATTGGTGGAATCGTTCCGAATCTGATTGCTTTTGGGTTATTTGTTGGAGCGATTGGATACTTTGCCGCAACAGGCAAAATGGCTGAGATGCTCGGCTGGAAAAACAAGAAATGAAGCTATCACTTTCGAGTTACAACTCAGGAGATCCCGCTCTGTACAGAGATGTATGAGCTGGGATTACTGAGTAGAACGAAAGTAGAAACAGGAAATAAAAGTAGACCTACTTATTTATATGGTCCTTTGTAAATATTTTGGGGTGAATTGTATTTTTCCTACTTTCACCCTCCCTTTCTTATCAGGTAAGTACCCAAGGGTCTACTCCTGAAAGTGTGGGCAGTTAACGGTTAAACAGGACTATTTGACTCTATAAGTCTTGTATTGATAGTGGATTAAAGGAATTACAGCTTCTTCCACTTAACTGTCTAAAACTCTCAGATCTATGCCCTATTGCACTTATTCAGAAACAGCAAGAATCCTTGGATATTCCAGTCGTTCAACACTTTATAAGGTCAAAAATGATGGTTGGTTAAAACACTATGAAGTCAGTATTGACGGGAGGAAATACCTTGACCTACATCCAAAAGGGCACTCTCCATTAGATCAACATCTCAAAGGAATCTTGCAATGGAGGCCAAGTAATCCAATTAGAAAGATGAACTATCTGGACGAGTAAGTCAATTGTCTACAAGTTTGAGAGGTTGACGCTAAAGAATTATCGAGCCTTCGGATGACCCACTCTGATTGTTCTGAGAAGGACCCGTGTCAGGTGGCGCCGTAACTGAGAGGTAAATGCAGAGGATTGTCAGCGGGCAGAAAACAATTCGAGCGATAGGCCAGAAGTAGCGCATTAGTCCTCCCTGGGTATTCCCAAATTTCTGTTCTCCTTGTCCTTATTGATCTCCTCCTTGACCTTTTTGTAGTAGGCGATCTCTTCAGGATCATCTGAACCAAGTCCATATCCCATTGTTGCTGCGAGGTAAATCTTGTGTTGTCTATGAGAGGTAAGAGTCATTAACAAGCAAGTCTTTTTCTATTTATTAGAAGGTCTAACGATCATTTCTCTGATCTTTTGAAACTGCTTTTTCCAAAAGCAGATAACAGAATCAGGAATAGGTTTATTGATAGGCATGATTTGAGTTTATAATCTAGATTCTGTTGTAAATTTTTTATTTTGTATCAAAGAGATATTCCTTTTTTTGGTATTAATTATTCTAATAACTGCCAATAATGAAAATAGCAAAAGCCAAGGATAAGATGGATGAGAGTATCTAGTCTCTATATTTAAAAATGGTAAATAAATCAAATAGTTATATGCTATTAACGAAGCTGGAATGCTAAATAACTTATTAGAATAGATTGTGATTAGCATTCCCAATGAACCCAAAAAAACAATAAAGAAATTGACAACCCATAGAAAAGATTTGAATATAAACCAGGGTAAGGTATGAGTATTTAGCTTCAAATGTACTAAATCAGAGCGTGTTCCTATCCACATATAATATGAACGAAAGAACCAAGTTTTAATTGTATTAATTGGATTATTAAATATTCTTCTTTTTGCTTCTGATATAAGTATATTATCATTAGTAATAGATCTATTTGCCATTGCATTTTTAATTTCTAAGCGATTACTGGTTTCATCAAAAGCTCTCTCTGGTAAATTAATACCAGTCAACCATTGCTGGTTCCAATTTGAATCAGACTGCCATGTACCTATATATAAGCTTAAACCCATAATACCCTTGGAAAGAAATATTTTTCCATCAGTTAATCTATAGTTCCTATATAGCCAAGGGCTAATAGTAAGGAGTGTGCATATAAACATGATTAAAAGAAATTTAAGAGGTTTAATAGCGCTACCCTTAATAAAAACGAATGAAAGAAAAAGGAATCCAGGGAGGAATAAGAATACTTCTCTTACCCATAAAGTAATGCCTACAAAAAAGCCTATTAATATTGCGTATAGCAATTGATTACTTTTGATATATAAAAAAGATAAAACAATAACAATAATACATAGATTGGTATATAGACTTTCTTGTAGTATAAGACTATCTTGAAAGGAAGAAGCTGGGCTGGCTATCCATAATGCTATCCATAAGGCCAGCAAATTTTTATTAAAAATATTCTTCAAACTATTCCACGAGAATATCGAGACTAAAATAGTCAAGAGGTGTTGAACTGCAATAACATTGAATCTTAGATATCCAGGTATGAAGCTACATATACCTATAAAATATGAATATAAAGGCGCTCGGAAAAAACCAGGAGTCGATTCCTTTCCATATATACCATGTTCAATAATATTATTTGCCATCTCTATATAAAAGGTTGAATCTCCAGGATTAGAAAAGTTTTGGCTAAAGTCAATGAATAAAATCCATAGCAATCTGAAAGAGATTCCAATAAACAAACATATAGTTAGTTGATATCTATGGTCGACATTAAAAATGCTTTTTAGCCTACTCTGTTTAAAGAATATCACTTTAAAAATATTGATCTTAACTTATTATAAATATCTAAACACACTATTGTCAAAAAAGAAAGAATAATTAATAGTAAAATTAATTTTTATTGAATATTTTTTTTGCAAGGAAGAAGTGTGTTGGTACAGTGATGCAGTAAGAAAAAATTAGCGCGAGGAATTTATTGAATAGTAGTTTTTCAATAAAGAGAAAAAGGAATAGTGATCCAATTGAATACTGAAAAACATATATAAAGATATATTTGAAAGCAATCAGACGTGAGATATTTGCTTTAAAAACATAACTTGACTGCAAAGCATATGAGGTAAGTATGCCACAGGAGTAAGCAATGAAATAAGCAATATTATAACTATAAAATTTAATTAACAAGGCATATATAAAGCATGAAAATATTGTATTCATGACTCCTGCAGTAAAGAATTTAAAAAATATATTGTTCAAATTATCTTGGCAAGACTATTTCCTTGAATTCAGAGTATTCTCTTATATAATCTTCCGAATTATAATGTTCAGACGCAAAAACGACTAAAACGGCATCTGCTGAATAGTTATATTGTATTCCCCATATTAAAGGAGGAATGTGGATTCCTATTGAAGGTTTATCGAGCACTATTTCACTTCTATGGCTACCATTATCTACTACTAAAGAGCAAGATCCTTTAATGCAAACTAGGAACTGATGACATCTTCTATGTGCATGTTCACCTCTAGTATATTTATTAGGGACATCATATACGAAGAAAGTTCTTTTTACTGGGAAAGGAACTTGATCTTCAAATTCTAGGGCTGCTAAAGTTCCTCTTAAATCTCTAGCAATCGTTAAGTTATAACTTTTAACTCCTGCCACTGACAATTGCTTTGTTGATTTACCACTGTCTATAGATAAAGGTAATTCATCCTTAGTTGCATCTACATAACCTATAATTCTAGAGGGATTTCCTACAACTATCGCATTTGAGGGGACTGATCTAACTACTACTGCCCCTGCTCCAACCATGGCCCCAGTTCCTATTGAAAGTCCTGGAAGTATTGTTGCATTAGCACCGATAGATGCTCCTGCCCTAACAATAGTTGTAAGAAATTTATCTGGGTAAACTTTACTTCTTGGGAAGTTATCATTTGTAAAAGTAACATTTGGTCCTATAAATACATCATCTTCAACAACAACTCCATCCCATAACTGTACTCCACTTTTTATAGTTACACGATCTCCTATTCTTACGTCATTCTCTATGAAAATATGGTCACATATATTACAATCAATTCCAATCTTTGCTGAGGCTAAAATATGGGTAAAGGCCCAAATATTAGTACCATTTCCTATGTCCTGAGATTCACAAATTGCATTTCTGTGCACAAAGTAGGAACTCATTTTCTTAGTTAATTAGATGGTGAGAATTTCTCTGATGACAAGATAAGAAATCTAGGTCGCAATTTTGAATTCTCATAAGTTCGCCAAACATAACCTCCTATTGTTCCTAAAGCTGCTATATTTAAAGATGAAAAGAACATTATAGTTAAGATTATCGCTGAATAGCCTGGAACCACTATTTGGCCCATGATACGGGCTATTATAATAATTAGACCAAATATAGTAGAGAATAAGATTCCCAAACAACCTATCGATTGAATAAACTGCAACGGTAGTTCTGAGAATGCAAAAATGCTGTCATTTAAATATCGAAGTTTCCTATTAAAATTCCATGCACTTTTTCCATAAGGTCTTTTTAAACGAAAATAATTTATGTATTCTCTTCGAAAGCCTGCCCAAAAGATCAAACCAATTAAGGATGTGTTTAACTCCTTTAATGAAATTAGATGTGACCTGAATATACTATTGCAGGCAAATAGATCAACCCCTCCTCTAGGAATTTCTCTAATAACAAATTTACGATAAAGCCACCAAAAACAATTAGAGAGTGCTTTTGTTATAAAAGGATCGTCTCTTCCAGTTCGAACTCCTATGGCTATATCTACATCTTTTTTCTCAAGGCTATTAAAGAATTTGAGTATTAAATCGGGAGGGTCTTGAAGATCTGCTGCCATAACCGCAAAATATTCTCCTTTCGCTTCTGTTATCCCTGCGATAATTGCTGGGAATGAGCCAAAGTTTCTTGATAGGCTTATTAGTTGCGAATCGAAAGATTCCTTTGGCAACTGTTCTCTTAAATAATTCAATGAGTTATCAGGACTTCCATCTATTACAAAAACCACTTCTAAGTGATTAAATAATGATTGGTTAAGAAGATTAATTTGATCCAAAAGCTTAGGTAAGGATTGATAGTTTCTATAGACCGGTATGACAAGTGAGTACTTATTTTTTTTATTTATTGAAGTCATTAAATTTAAAACCCGATTTGGATGAGTAAAAAAATTTAGTTATTCCATTGATTGCAAATTGAAGTAATATACTCTACTTCAGAATAACTTAATTCTGGATAACAGGGTATTGATAGAATCTCTTTGGCTAGCAACTCAGTTTGAGCTAAGGTCCTAGATGTGGAATTCATTCTTTTAAGTTGAAGATGATCAGGTATTGGATAATGAATATCAGAAGCAACATTATTATTTAAAAGAAATTTCTGCAACTCAGGCCGTGAACCAGTTCTAATCACATAAAGATGTGCTACATGTCCTTCACAAGGTATAGAGGGAATACTAATTGATGGATTTTTAATATTTGATGAATAATATTGTGCAATTTTGATTCTTTGAGAGTTTCTCTCTCCTAATCCTTTGAGTCTATAACGCAATATCGCAGCTTGTATTTCATCCATTCTACTATTCCTTCCTCCAGGTATATTAACCTGATATTTTTCACCCCATCCATACTGACGAAGTGAATTTATTTTTTCTGCTAAATATGAGTCGGAAGTGACAATGGCTCCAGCATCACCTAGAGCTGGAAGGTTTTTCGTAGGGTAGAAGGAGAAGCAAGCTAAATCAGAGAAATTACCTGCAAACTTGTTAGCAATTGTTGCTCCATGAGACTGAGCACAATCTTCTATGATTTTTATATTCCTTTTAAAACACCATTCCCTAATAGTTATCACATCAGACAATCTTCCATATAAGTGTGTAATAATTAAAGCTTTAGGAGCTTTTTTATTGAATTCTAAACTTTTTAGTTTCTCAACATCAAGGTTAAAAGTAATTGGGTCTACATCTACATATATAGGCTGTGCTCCTACGAGGTGAATTGCTGTGCTGGAATAATTCCCAGCATTAGCTACAGTAATTACACTATCGTTTTTACCTATTCCAATAGCCCTTAACGAAATCTCTAAAGCATCTGTTCCATTAGCTAAAGATATCGCATGAGATGTTCCTATATATTCTGCAAATTCTTTCTCGAAATTTTTTACATTTTCTCCCATTGCATATCTACCACTTTTCAGCACATTATTAATTACTTCCTTAAGTTCATCACCTTCTTTATCTATAAGCCTTTTGATGTCATTAAAAATAATCATTTTCTTAATTATGATTGTTTACGATACATTTGAATGCGAATTGGCTTATTGGAATACATTTTTAAAATTTTAACCAAATCATGATGGACTGTCAAAAATATTTCCACTCTAAAAGTTTGCGATCTGTTTCCACTCGTTATTCTTTTTGCCTTCAAAAACAGATTGGATACAGTAAAGAAAAGAGAAAGGACTTTGAGGTTTAATTCGAACCGACCATTTTCGCCAAGACTAAATTCTATGACAGAAATTAACTACTGGCTAATGAAGTGTGAGCCTGCTTTGATAACAATGGATTTCAGCTTTTGATCAAAATCTATTCGAACCTTATAAAGATCAAGCAAAGCCTTTAACTCCTTTTTTAGATTGATACCCTGCTTGTAAAAATTGAGTATTATCACTCCCTACATCATAAAGAGTGTAATTTTTTCCAGCACCAATTCCGATTACTATTTTTTTGGGAATTTTCTGCTGCTGCTTACGATTTCCACTTAAATCCATTACATCTGATTCAACAATTGCCTCTGTTAATTCCCAATAAAATTGATGAGTACTTCTTGCAGTAAATAATCTATTCACATTCAGACGGGTAAGTCTATCAAGAAATGTTAGGGGGGGAGTAGTCATTGATAACTCATCACCTACATCTCTTGAACTACCATGAATCAATCCACAATCAAGTTCAACAAATCCAAATTCAAGTGATGCCAACCAACTGAGATATGCTTTATCGACCGCACTCAAAAGCGAGTTAACAACTTGTTCTCCTCCGTTAATTCTTAAAGCTTCAGCTTTTTGATTTCCACGATAACCACTTTCCGCAAGTAATTGCTCTTCCCACCAACCATATATACATTGAGGTTTTAAATCACTACTAATAGGATTTATTAACCTATTTAAAAGTCGATTACAATTTCTATCTGGCCCAATCATATCTCCTAAGACAAATAAAGTTTTATCCCCTGGAATCTTCCTTAAATCTCTTTGAATAAGTTCATAAGTTTCAAGGTCTCCCTTGAGACCACTTACAAGTGCCCAACGTTCTATCATCTTTCACAAACGTGGCTGGCATCTTCAGCTTGTTCCGCAAATTCAAAGCCATTTATTAAACGCCATGCAAAAATAGGAGGGAGACCTGATTCTATGATTGACTTACATGTACGTTCAATATCATATGAAACTTCTCTAATTTCTACTTCACAGGTATTGTCGTTATAAACCACATACGTAGCTTTAATGCCCCCATGCCTAGGCTCACCAACTGAGCCTGCATTAACTATTCTTCTCATTGGTAAATCCATTCCTTGTTGTTCCTGAATACCTTTAGATGAGGCATTTTGTATACGGAAAGAAATTGAGCCATTTGTCAACTCACGAATATATGGCTGATGGGTATGGCCACAAAACAATGTTTCTGCTCCAGACATTTCAACTCTTTCTAGAGCTGCGAATGCATCCATATCAGGGAGGAGATACTCATGTTGACTATTAGGACTGCCATGAACAAAAAGACATTTATCTTTTCGTATTGACGTAGGAAGACTTGCTAGGAACTCTTTATTTTCGTTAGTTAATTTATCTGTAGTCCATTGATGTGCAAAATGACCACGCTTCTCCGCAAGCTGGGATGGATAACTACAATCACAAGCATCTAATCCATCAATGATATCTTCATCCCAACAACCTTGACACGTTTGAATACCTTTTTCTCTAATTAACTCAACAACTTCGTTGGGTTGGGGGCCATATCCAACCAGATCTCCTAGGCAGGTGATATTTTGAATCCCAAGATATTCAATATCATTCAAAACAGCCTCTAATGCTGGGAGATTTGCATGTAAACATGAAATAACAGCTTGATTCATAGATCTATTTTTAACCTATAGGTTGTAGTTCTGAACTTTTAAGAGAAGCTTGATGGTATGCCAGAACTGAGTCATCCAGAAGACAATGATTGATTGTCGATTGAATTAAGGCAAAGTCAAGATTCTTTCCCTGAATAACAATTTCAGAATGTCGCTCGGGTCTCCCAGTGAGGGGAGCAACTCCATTTAATGGTAGATATTGAGATCCTTGTTGGCTAACAATCCAATTGAAAAACATACATCGTCCATCAGGCAAGTTCATTAATGCTTTTGCTCTGTAGACATCTCCATAAGCTCCATTGACTAGTTCAAACCAAAAAGTATTGAGACTAGGAGGATCCCAGACACATCCTTGAAGATTTAAGTTGCTGGATTCAATTTTTTTAAAATCTAGTGTGTCTTTTGTTGGCAATTCAATATCACGACCAAAATGAAGATATCTATTTGGTTGTAGTTTTAATATTTCAAGCTCATGTAATACACGTGGATCTATTCCCGAAACTCCATTTTGGCTAGGAAGCTTGAACTGCGGAAGTTCGATCAATAGAAGAGTATTCTCTCTAATTGAAATGGATGATTTATTTGAGTTGGATACATCTATTAAATGCGGAAGATGGTCTTTTAGAAAAGCAGAGTCAATTTTTGAAAATTTTACTTGTTCTAAATCAATATCTGAATGTCCATTTAGACGAATATAGGCACAAGAACCTTTGTGATTCTTAAACGTATTAAGAATCCAATGAGTTTTCCCGCATCCTGGCGATCCTGAAATTAACCAAGCCTGCCCCATACTCCTTCAAAACCCTATGTATAAGAATATACACCCTAAATAGAAATGATTATCATTATTGTTTTCAAGCATGGATAATGTATGGCTGCTTGACTACCCCTGTCTCCTAGCAGAATGAAGACAGAACGGACTAATCAATTTCGCTGACCACCTACTCCAAATTAGATAGAGTAAAGAAAAGAGATGGAAGAATGAGGTTTCATTCCAACTCCATTCCAACCATCAAGTATCGCTAAGATTACAGTCTATGACTGAAATTAACTACTGGTTAATGAAGTGTGAGCCTTAGCAGTTTTATTTCTTTTGGCGTAAAGATCAGCAGTTTTAGCCAGCTTCTTAATTTGTAATTGATTGGGGTGCTTCCTCAACCCAGCGGATAAAAGCCTTAGAGAATCTTCGTTGAGCCTTAAAGTTTTTAAAGAGAAATAATGCTTCTTTCAATTCTCCATTTTGTGAACGATAAGTTATGTAGTTGTAGTAATAACCACGATCACCAAAAACGGTTGGCAGAGCCTAAGTCTGAACTCCACTGAAATCCTCCACTTCGTCGTAGCGAAAGGTTAGGCATTTATCCCAGCCAAGATCAAAGGAGAGACAAGAGGCAAAGATCAGTTCATCTCCTCCTCATTAGTCGTCTTAGATTTCGATGGGACAAATCCCTATCAAAAAATAATCAATGATCCTTTGATTCAAAAGCATGGATGTTTTGCTTATACAACCCACAGCCACAAGCCTTCAGAAGAGAAAGATTATTTTCGTCTAGCAATTGGATTAGATAAAAAGATTGACTCTTCCAAAGAGTATGAATCAATTATCAGAGCACTAATTAAAAGATTTAATTCGGACCCTGCTTGCTGTGATGCAACAAGAATGTATTTCGGGAACTCCGAGTCAAAAGACACTTGGATCAATAAGACTCCAATACCTCTTCCTATAGAAGATCTAGTCTTATCAAGTGATGAACAAAGACCAAAGAATATAAGCTGGTCTCAGAGGGATCGAGATGTAGCAATAAATTGCTTGAAGTGGATTCAACCAAGAGAGGAGAAAGGTTCAGGCACTTATCCAGATGCAATCAAAACAGTCTTCGGATTGATGAACACCTTCGGCAGAGAGGAAACACTCGCAATCGTTGCTGAAGCAAATTGGGATGGGAAATGGGGTATCGAAAAAGTGCTTGATGGCATTGAAATGACTAATCAATTATATGAAATTAAAAATATTAAATAGACAATTTAAATCCAATACTTATTCATCTTGCTATTTAAGACTAATATTAATAGCCAATAGAGTGGATTCGTTCTTCAGCAAAAAATACGCCTAAACAAAATAAGGAATAAACTTATTAAATAACTATAATTATATAAATGCAAACCATAATCTATAGATTGATGGATTTTTAATTGTGTATCAATTAAGTCTTAACTAATTTGAATAAATTACTATAACAGGGTTATCAGAAAACCCGTTCCAAAGTTTTCTGTAGGGAGGTCAGCACTACTGGGAAGGGTCTTGATCTCCCTCTCAAATTTTATAAAGTAAAAAACAATCTATATTACATATTTATTAATTAAACCCTAGTTTCAAAGCTCCCCAAAGATCAAATACTCCAAATAAAAAAGCTATAAAGACCAAGTCCCAAGCTCTCTGCTTAATAGCCCAAGGAGCAAAAAAGATCTCACCAATACCATGGAGAGCTGCGCCTACTCCTAAATGATCTAAGACCAAAAGACCATGAGACAATAAAAATAACCCACTAGCAAAGTATCGAAACAAAATATCGGAAGTTATGAGTTTATTTATTTTTTATTATTGAAAAAGTTATTGCTGTTGCAGGGATAGATTTAAATTTTTTAACAATGGCATCAACCATTACCTTTTTATCTTTCTTAGTTAGTGTAATCATAATTTAATAGGATTTTAGATGATTCAATTTATTAATATCTATTAGAATCTTATGTATAATAAATTACTTTGTGAGCAAAATAAAACAAAATACATTTAATACTTTATAGTATATTTGAATACTTTTCCTCTCTTCTTAAAAGGAGACAATCCAGCAATAATGAATGGGTTAATACAATTATATATATTTTTTCTAGTAAAATATGAGACAAATAAAATTTCAAATGGAGCTCAATTTTGTACCAGTTAATATTTTTAGAGAGACTCCTGCAGTAACTTTTTTAGATGCCAGTATTAAGTATTCAAATGGCAGTGATGTTGTTATTCATAGAGGCAGAGCAACTTCACCTCCTATTTTAAATGGCTTTGAGCAATATTATGTACACCATCATCAAGTAGATAATAATCTTGTACTAGAGGGGAATAGAACTTTTACACTTTTAAATCCTCTTTGGGACGAACCTTATCACATAGTCTATCTTCATAGATCTATGGGTGCTCTTCAAATACCTAAAGGTACATTTCATAGATCAATATCAGGAAAAAATGGAAGTATTGTTATAAATCAAGCAATTAGAGATGAACAATTTGAACCGACCACAGAATTTAATCCTATAAGTATTGAAAAAAGAACGGATCTACTAAAAGCAAAATCTGTAGATCCAATTATTTGGAAATGGGAAAATGGAGAAATTAAAAGAATAAAAGACTCATTATTTCTGAAGGTAGCTTAACTTTCACTAGATTCTACTTAAACTAAATTAATTTATTAAATATTTCTAAAAAGTATTTATCTTAGATGCTATTCCAATCAATAAAACAAACAATATTCCAGACATTGCAAATCTCCCATGGATTATCTCAGTTTTACTTAGTCTTTCAAAAGAAATATAATTAAAATTGTTTAATTAATTTATATCAAACTAAATAGATAGATGAAGTATCAACAAATGCTATTTAGTGTGAATCGGATTAATTAGTATTATTAGTAACGCATGGATAAGATTTGAATATTGTGTGAATAGAAAAATCAAAAAAATTCAAATCTTTTTGCATTAACTGATTTCTGAATACAAAACTCTTGGTTTCATGCGGCAATATCTCCTCTCATACCTCTATCCCTGCTCCCTTTAAACCATACAGGTCTGGGTCGAAGTCTATTTTCTTGGTATAAGTGACCTGTTTCTGAATAAGGCTCCTTAAGACTTGAAGCTTCTGCAAGAATTGCTTGGTATTCCTTCATTGAAAGAACACTCCGAGAAGATTTAGAAGTCATAGTTCTTGGCTGTTTTATAGATGATGAACTAACAATCAGATAATGAAGTTCAGAGCGAGCTTTTCCTAAAGAATATGTGGAAGGTCAGTTTTTACAATGCTGGTTTTTGAGATTTTCTGTTAGTTGCGATCTAGGCTCGTAAAGAAACAAACTATTCAACGAACTAATAGTACATAGATAATCCCATACCCCTACCTATTGATCGACATATATCTCTATCTAAGATTAAGGACCATCTGATCTCTTCTATAGTGGAACAGAAAACCAAACCCTTTCTTTTAACTCATCATCTGCCAGCCACTCCTTGTACTCACTAGCAAAGGCAAGTCTGTCTTTCCCCTTTAAGTGGTTCAGTCGAACAAGTGCATGGTCTAAAGCTACCTCAAGTGACTTCATAGCCTGACCTTCTCGAGAAGACATAAAGATTCCCTAGCTAAATCAATTTTATCTCTGATTGAGGTAAAAAGCATGTTGAGAGAACTCACTTAAAGCCAAAAAGATTCTGTATGGAAAAGTCTGTTAGTTATTAATAAAACTTATACCGTAGCGACTATCACTTCTCAAATACTTTAAGAAAATTCAAGATTAATCTATATGCTCCAAACACATGACTGATTCAGCTAATGAAATGACTCCACAAGAAAAAATCATTCAAGAAAGAGTTGCTCAAGCAAGAAAGTTTCTTACTTCAAATGGATTTAATCAATCAATAAAAGACCTTTGGAACGAGATCAAAGAGGATTCGAAATATGATTTATTGTAAAAACATCAAGTAATTAATTCGAATCAAATACTTATAATTTCTATTTACTTTTTAATTTTATTGCATGAAACTAAAAAACTCATTGTAAGATTATATACATAATCAATTATTAGATAATGTATTTGATATAACTGAAAGAATAAAGACTAAGACTTATTAATTAATTGCTTATCTCAAAGAATCTTTTCTTTTAGAGAGATGGCTACCTTTCATTCTTAGATTTATCTCGATGTCATTTTTTGAAGCTACTCCATTATTATTAAAAGCAAAAAAAGAAAAAGGTTTAACCTTTTCGGATATTGGAAATCTATTAGGACTTGATGAAGTCTGGGTCGCAAGTCTTTTTTATGGTCAAGCAACTGCAAGTGAAGAAGAAGCTGAGAAATTATTGACTAAGTTAGGACTTAATTTAGAATTAAAAGAATTATTAACAACACCTCCAGTAAAAGGATCACTAGATCCCGTTATTCCAACTGATCCTTTGATATATAGATTTTATGAAATCATGCAAGTATATGGAATGCCAATGAAAGATGTTATTCAAGAAAAGTTTGGTGATGGAATAATGAGTGCGATTGATTTTACAATTAACGTCGATAAGATTGAAGACACAAAAGGTGACAGAGTAAAAGTATCAATGTGCGGTAAATTTTTACCTTACAAGAAATGGTAAAAGAATTATTTTCTTGATTTTTAGAGGGCTAGGAGAAACGGGGTCACAACTCCTCTCCTAGTCCGCAAGTAAATAACGTAGCCGCAAGAAGCGGGCTTTTTTAATGGTTCTAGGGTGCTTTTAAAGTCATAATCTCTTGAGCGTGTTTCTCATACCTAATTAGTCTTTCCCTGCAGCGGCTAAAGTCTTAGGCTTTAACCGTTTAAATATTTATCCTTGAAAGTCAATGTATTTATAAAAAGAATATCCTTACAAATCAAATGAGGATTGCCTAAGCATTGAAACCAGTCACTATATTCTTGAATCAAAGCATCTTTATCACCAGCTTTTGATGCAGATACCCTTCGCAAGACATAGGTGATTACCTGAACCAATGTTTCATTAAAATCTTGATTTGACATTAGTAGAAACCATTGATGTCTCTTTAGTAGTAGCAATGTTGTCAATTAATAGCTGTCTGCTGTTATACCTTTTTCAACTTACATAGGTATCTATTATTTATTTATTTTTAAGTTGAAAAATTTCCTGGTTTCGTTACTTTCTTAGGAGTGATAGCTATTACAGCTTCTGCCTTTACAACTTGGAAGATAGGTAAAAAACTCAATAAAAAAAAAGAACCTATTCATACGTTGTATTTCATACCTTTGGTATAACAAAGTACAAATACTTTTTTATTTATTTGTTTTAATTTCAAGAAATAATTCCACATTATGGTCGATTTCTCATACAAAAATGTCACCTCAAGCATGGTCATATTGAAATGCATTGGACCAGATAGATTTTTCTTTGAAAGAGCTATTTTCCCGCAAGAAGTTTTTTCATTGATGGCACCAGAGGGTTCGCATTTAGAGATTTGGGGGATTGAGTCCTATGGACCAAATTTAGAACAACGTCTAAGAATATCTTCAACTAATGAAGGAGATAAAGTCGCAGCTTAGTAAGGTCTTTGTTGAAAATTTTCTAGGCTTTTAATATTATTCCTTCGAGATAGATTTATTTCTTCTTCTATTTTGTCTTGACAGGTAGAACATAGAATATGTCCCTTCTTTTTCCAAAAAGTCTTTTTTGATCTTTCAATATCTTGACCACAACTAAAACATTTAAAGAGGGGACTCATCTATTGCAAAGCAATTAATTCAATAATCATTGATCAAATATTTTTATTCTGTGGTAGTAGATACCAACATTTTAAAAAATTTTAGTTTTTTAGTTAGCTAGGCTCGACAATTAATACGAGGTATATCCTTAGATTTCTTACTAACTATTTGATGCCATAAGAGATTAGCTTCTTTAGCTAAATCCATATATTCGCTTCTACCTTCAGCTTTTTTCATCTTCAACATAGTGAATGCATATCGGTAGGTGAGTTTAGTTGCCATACCCCTTAAGGCTTTTATGTAAATCATCTATCTTAAAGCAAAACAATTTAGTATTTTTTACTACATATTTCATTTAAAGTATTTTTTCTCGAAGAGAATCAGAGATTTAAAACATTCAAAGTCTAAAAAAGGATTTTGTCGTATTGAATACATCTATAGTTTCTTAGGTTTTAAATTGATTAGCAAACAAAATAAAACCTATGTCAACCAAGAAATCAAAAAGGCAGACAGTATTTAAAGAAACAATTATTGCAGCATTAAAAAAAAGTCAGCCACAAGAAATTTCCTTCCAAGCAACTTAAGCAAAGGATCAGGTTCAAATCTTTCTGCAATCCTCTACGGAAATTTCCAAGATCTTCTAATCGGAATGTGGGGTGGATTAGAAATCCTTGTCGATCCTTACACTGATTTTGCAAAGGGTACAACAGGAGTTAGAGCGCTTCAAACCATTGATATAGCTGTTCGTCATGCAGAAAGTTTCTCTGCAATGAAGGACGCAATAGCAGCGTAAAAACTCGCGGCCAGTTGGGAAAGTTGGTCCACTTTTCCGCTCTTTAAATAAAGGGTTTACAGGTGCAGAGCTGGCCGCACTCTTACACCCTCAAAGGATGTTCCATAAATCCTTTTTTTCGTTTGTATCGTTTACCTATGAACGCTATTTGTACTTTTGCTGAAGCCGCTAAAGTTCTTGGTTACAAATCAAGATCGACTTTATACAAATTAAAAAGTGATGGCTGGTTAGACGACTACATAATTCGCTATGAAGGTCGAGATCATTTGCAATTAAAACCAAGAGGAAAGCAAAAATTAGCTGATCACATCATGGGAATCATTCAATGGCGACCCTCTAACCCGATTAGAAATCAAACCTTTAGTTAACTATCACTAAACTCTCTTAATCGCTGTTATATCGTCTTATCTCAGGACTTATGGACAAGACTGTCTACAGTTTCAAGGGGTGACGCTAGAGAAATATCGAGCCTTCGGATGACCCACATCGAATTAATTTACAAAGGACCCCCATAGACGTAACAAACTATCTAAGCATTATCCCAAAATTCACGAGCATTATTTAAAGCTTCTTTGAGTGCATGCACACTCTTTCTTAAATTGTCTATGTTGATATTCTCTGAATATGCATGCTGAATATTATGAAATAAACTTTGCAGTAGAGGGGATAAAAGCCCTGCGATAACAAGTAGAAATCCTATAAATAAAAGTAAAATCACAACTAAAATAGTATTAACAATTTGTTCTCCAGAGAAATTTTCAAAGATAAATCCAAGAAAGTTAGATAGACGTTTAAGTGATTTATTATTTTGAAGTGCCTCTATATACTCTTCGTCACTTAGTTCATTATTAGGGTCAATATTAAGCAGCTTTCCATACCAGCTATTTCTAATCTCTTTAACAGGAGGCAAATCAAGATCATTAAATTCAGCCATTAGTATCAACGTGTCGTAGTTGCAGATTTGTGGATTGATTCTCTTAATAAGTAGTAGTTATAAATTATGAAGCCCTGCATTCTTCTCTTTAAAATATTCTGCAGCTCCAGGGTAACGCTGTCTAATCAAGTATTCCAAGCCTGCAATTTCTGCATAACCACTCATATTTAGTTCTGAGTCAAATTCATAAGAATCTCTAAGCATTTTAAATCCATATTCAGTTAACCCCTCTGGAATCCCATACGTTTCCCTATGTATAGATCTACACATACTCTCTACTTCAAGTTCCTTTTCAGGATTCCATTTCGTTCTTCTTCCTGTAGTTGGATCATAGATTGCACGCCAAATAGGACTAGCTGCTTCATAAGCTTTGCAGGCTTCCTCTGTTTCAAAGGTTTTTCCATCATCAGACTGCCAAAGTTGTTTCATATTTAGTTGCCTCTCATAGAGTTAAGTCCTCATTGCCTTGAGCTTAGATAGATATCCATAGAGTATCTGTTACCTTCTTCTTCCTTGAGCTCGCTGTGATTTTGGTGGCTCTTGATAGGGTGCTTCGCATGTACTTGTCCACCCGATCTCTGGCTCTCCACTAGGACACGCTTGATTATTGCCAATGCGCATTTGAGTGCCTACATCAAGTACGAAACTATCTGCAGCCCAAGGCTTACACCTCCATTTCTTTCCACCTAAAAGAGGATGATTAGATCTTGCTAACGCATTTTCACAAATAACTTCACGGCAATACCCGTTACCTACATAGGCAAAGCCTGGGGAACAAGAATTCCCTTTAGAAGTAGCAGTACCTGGATTGGTAATCATTTCTAAGATCTCAGAAGATCCAGATTGTGATTTATTCAGGAGGTTAATCATAGTGAAAATCCCAGTTCCGCCAACCGCAATCACTACGACAGAGGCCCCTCTTATTAACCATTTAGTAGTGGAATCCAATTAATTAATCAATTAATTCTCGTTTAGTTTATGCCTAAGTCAATTAAATTCAGTTAACTTACCTTATTCCATCTAACTTTTGGGTACTCTTTGCCCACGTTTTGCCCACACCATTTCAACCCATAAAAAAGAGACCAGCCGTAAAGCCAGTCTCTGACTGATCGGGGCGACAGGATTCGAACCTGCGACCTAGTGCTCCCAAAGCATTCTGACTGTTTTTCGCACTAACAAAATCAGATCATAAACGTGGATAATGTCTCGTCTTTACCATGTGTGTCAATTAATACTTCTAAGAGCATATGGATTCTTTATATTTCTTAACATCCATAACAAAAGGGTTTTCTAAATGGAAAAACTAATGACTGAACAAGCTGAAAAGTTTAACGGTTGGGCAGCAATGCTTGGCTTCGTTGTAGCTGTTGGCACTTACGCAACTACTGGACAAATTATTCCAGGAATCTTCTAGTAATTGGAAAAAAGTAGGTCTGCATGGGGTCAAATCGGCCCCATTTTTTATGGTAAACAAATCGGAGGATTAACCCTTATCACCCTGATTTTTTAAGCGTTTTATTTAATTTGTTTATTGATTGCAATTAAATGTTCGACAGGGAAGTATTTGTTAATTCCAAGTTGAAAGATCTGTGGTTCCTTGTGATCTTTGCATCCAAGAAATTTTCCAAGTGTCCTCGATTTTCTTAAAAATCAATGAGTAACTAGATAAATCGTTGTTTCGCTCACCTTTGTAGCTAAATGCTTCTTTCAAGGTGAATGCCGCAAAGCCCCAATCAGAATTAGCTTCCAATCGATGAATCTTTACTAATTCGGAGAGCTCAATAACCAAATCTGCACTGTCATACATTCCTGCAAGACCTTCAGCTGTTATGGGGTTACCACTTGGTCTGATAGCCAAAAAATCATTTGTGGTATTAGCGGGTAAAAATGTCTTGTTTTGAGCCCTATCTGTAAAACCTTGAATTAGTGCTTCTAGCTGCTGTGAATCTGAAGACAATGTTCTGAGTGTATTTATATAGAGCATCTCACAATTCGAATCATCATGATGTTTTATTTGATTTATTTGATCAAACCAAAAAGCCCAGTCCGTTAAATCCAGTTAACTCACCTTATTCCGTCTAACTTTTGGGGACCATTTTGGGGACACTGAAAATAAGCAATAAAAAAGCAACGGCTGGAAACCGTTGCTATCACATGATCGGGGCGACAGGATTCGAACCTGCGACCTAGTGCTCCCAAAGCACTTTTCCATCCCTTTGAAAAACTTGGTCAACAGCCATACCAATTGATATGACAGGGTCTGTCATTTTCTGTCTAGTCCAATTATGCTGTATTTGTTGGCTATTTGTTGGCTCTTTTGAGTAAAGATTGGGAACCGATTGCAAGAAAACAAATCAAGGGACTGAGTCCTGAAAGTGGTCTGACGACAAATAAATCCAAGCGTGGAATGGTCGAATTACGTAGAAGAAGACCGGGACATAAACCCGAGTCAGTCATCCTGCCGTTCAAATGGGAAGAAGACAAATGGGGTGATGCTTATTCAAGAGCAAGAAATATATTTGTCTTCCTCAAAAAAGGTCACTCGCTCAAAGCCGCAGCAGAAATGGCCGCGGGAAAAGCACCAAGAAAACCAAAAGATTGGAGGAATATCTTAGAGAGCTTTAAAGATCAAAAGATTAATTTTGGAACTTCCATCAGTGAAGCAACATTCGAAAAGCAATATCTTCCGCCATGTGAAATGGTTTTAGAAGTTATGAGCAAGAAAAATCCACCAACAAATCCCAAAGACTTAATTGATATGTGTTTGAAAGATTGGAAACCTGAAAGTGTCACGCGAAAACATAGAGCTAGAGCAATCAAACAATTCTTAGATCATGCAGTCAATAGAGAAGGGATTGCAGACATATGGAAACCTCCAGCAGATTTAAAACAACACATTGGAAAAGCTAAACCGAAAGATATTGTCAATCAAAAAGCAGCTGCATTTGAAAGTGATGCGCAAATCTTAGATTTCTTAGCAACCCTCCCAACTGATAGTCCATATCAGAAAGATGCTGAGGCGGCTACGAATTGGTTTAACTGTTTCTGTTTAATGGCAGAACTTGGTCTTAGACCAATTGAAGTGAATTACTTAAAAGTCTTATTTGATCCAATTAGCAAAGAAGATTATTGGCGTTGCAATTACATCAAAAAAGCTGGTAATGGTGCTACTGAGCCAAGACGGATTGAACCTCTACCATTAATTGATAGAGAGGGAAAGGAAATTCAATGGAACCTATTAGATAGATTTAAAAGTAATCTTTTACCATTACCTGAGAAAGTTGATGGTGAAGCTGCAGGTACATATTTAAAACGTAGACAAAGCTGGAAAGACCTAAAAGCTTTAATGCAAAAAACACAAGGTGCCAATATCACCTGTTATTCATTTAGGCATTATTATGCGCTGCGTTGTCACCTCAAATTAATTGATTCTGGTAGTGCATCACTAAGCATGGGTCATTCAATTGAAGCTCATCATAGAAATTATCCGTTTTCTAAAAAGTCAACAACAACGAACGCTTTTAAGGTCGCGAGAGAAAGGGCAATAACATGAAAATCACAAAAATGTCTGAATCAGAGAACAGATATTGGGTTACTCGAAAGCCAACTATCTGTCCTAGTTGCGGAGAGAGAGCAGTAAAGAAATCAATTTATGGCTATCCATCCGAGGAGGATTTTCGCAACAAAGAAATTCATTGCGTTGGATGTATTCCTGATATTCCTTGGCCTCGAAAATGGGGTTGTAATTCTTGTGATGCCGCTTTCTGGAAAGACGACCCCAAGACAAGAGAACGCTTCAAAAGGTTTGAAGAGGCATAATAGAAAAATGACTGAAGGAATTGTCTACGTTTTAACTAATCCAGCCATGCCAAAAATGGTAAAAATTGGCAGAACAGGCAGAGAGATTGGTGCTCGCTTATCTGACTTATATACAACTGGTGTTCCACTTCCTTTTGAGTGTGAATATGCAGCAAGAGTCAAAGACCAAAACGAAGTTGAATCAGCTTTTCATTTAGCATTTGGGCCTTATCGAGTTAATCCAAGAAGGGAATTTTTCAATATTGAGCCTGAGCAAGCAATTACCCTATTGCGGTTGATGGCTATAGAAGATGTTACTCCTGTTATTCAAGAAGAAGCAGAAAAAGTTGATACTGAGGCCAATGCAGCAACAGAAAAATTTAAAAGGACACAACGTCCTCAAATGAATCTTTGGACTATGGGATTAATGGGAGAAGAAATTCTTTTTAAAGATGGTATTACTACAGCAAAAATTGCTTACGACGGATGGATAGAACCATTGGGATATAAGCCAGAAGACGGGAAAGTTTCTTTAACTCGATACACAAAAGAATTACTAGGGACTGAGGACCGCAAAACTCGCAGGCCTGCTCCATACTGGACATATAAAGGTGAAAGGTTGAGTGATTTATACGAGGAATGGGCTGAGGCAGGTTTTCCTGACAGATCAAACAAGTAATCAGTTATGACAACAAAAATCCTTTATGTAGATATGGATAACGTTCTAGTTGATTTCCCTTCTGGAATCGTAAGGACCTCCAAAGAAAAACAAATCGAATACGAAGGTAGGTTAGATGAGGTACCTGGAATTTTTGCTCTTATGGATCCTTTAAAAGGAGCAATAGACGCATATAAAAAACTTTCCAACAAATACGATACTTATATCCTTTCAACTGCTCCTTGGAAGAACTCAAGCGGATGGAGTGATAAAAATGAATGGGTAAAAAAATATCTTGGAGATGTCGCACATAAAAGACTTATTTTGAGTCACCACAAAAATCTAAATATGGGTGATTACTTAATTGATGATCGAACGGCCAATGGAGCAAATCTTTTCAAGGGGGAGCATATTCACTTTGGATCTGAAGATTTTCCAGATTGGGAAAGTGTCTGTAAGTACTTGCTATAACTTATGGAATAATCATTGGAAGCAAATAACCTTAGATAGACTTGCCTCTAATTAAAATCAAAATCTGAAGAAAGTAGAAATATCTAGCCAAAAGTTGACAAGTTATACAATAATGTCTCCATCAAGCAAAGTTACGCTGAGCTTGGGATGGAATTGAACCACTGAATCTGTCAAAGGGGTTACGCCCCGAATCTTTACGAGAGCAGATTGATGGCTATGCCGGTGGGTGTCTCCAAGTATTTCTGTCTCTCCCTGTGGGATTAAGAGCTTAAGCAGAAGATTCGACAAATTCGACATTTTATTTTCCTTACCAAGAGAATGCACCATCCTAAATTGGTGTCTCAGCGTGAAGCTGCCTTTGCGTTGAGCACTAGCGAAAGAACACTTGCTCGGCTTAGAGCTACTGGGATTTTGACTGCTGGTATTTGCTGGCAAAGAAAGAATCCCACAAATAAAAATAGTCATTGTCTCTACAACTTGGAAGCATGCTTGGATGTCCTCAGTGGACAAGCTAAAGCAGCTGAATTAGAGCAGGACTTGTTATCTCAATCACGAGTTCAAGAACTCGGAGAGGGATAAAAAATGACTGACAACTTAAGAGCTGCCAGCCATGGTGATATGAGTAATCCCAGGTTAGCAAGAGCAAGTAGAAAAGATTGCTCCTATACCCCCCATGTAGGGAAAGGTCCTAGAGGAGTTGATGAATTAGTACAAGATCGACTACCAACTGAATGGGTTGTGGATTCATTTGGAGCACGTGGTGCGTGTGTCCTGACAGCTGGTGATAGCGGAGCTGGGAAAACATCCTTGCTATATCAAATGGCTAATGCAATATCAAAAGGTGATTTGTTTATGGGAGAACTCAAAACTGTTAAAAGCAATGTATTAATTATTCAAGCTGACGAGAGTATTAATAACGCTCTCGAAAAGTTGAAGCTGATGGGTATAGACGTTGGCTTTGATTTCTTATTTGGAGAAGATGGATGGGATACTCTTGATATAGATCGAATACGTAAGGAAATAAAGAAGGGAGATTACGGTGTACTTTTCTTAGACAGTGTCACAACTTTGCTAACAAATAGAGGGATCTCAATGAAAGATCCAGAGTTTGCACGTCCGCTATATGACTTAAATGCTTTAGCTAGCGAATTGAATATTTTAATTGTATGCAATTGCCATATAAGGAAACCAGATGGAAGTAGACAGGAAGTCACTATTCACGATGTAATAGGCGCAGGAACTCAAACCGCTGCAGTCAGCGATACATGGGGACTATGGTCAGCGACAAAACCTGATTTTGAAAATCACTATATCTTTAAATGTCTTGGGAAAAGAAACTGCCAAGAAGGAACGATCTGGAACTTACAAGGAGATGAAGAAGACTTCAGCTGGTATTTAAAAAGTGTTGGGAAAGATGATCTATTACCAAAAAAGAAACAAGAATTAAGTGATCAGGTCCTGCTGCTTCTTCATAATGATCATGAATGGAGAACTGCTAATGAAATCGCATTAGCGATTGGATCCAATCCAGAGCATGCAAGACGAATTTGTAAAAAACTTTTTCTTGAAGCAGAAATTGCGAGAGAAAAGAAAGCATCAGCTGGAGGGAGACCACTTTGGCTTTACGGGCCAAAGACTTTTCCTACATAGGGGGTATAGAAGACTCTCTGAACTTCGAAAAGTAAATATTATCCAGACAAACAAAGCAAAGCTTGTCAAAATAAAAATTATTGATTGAGAGAAGACTTGGCAGAAAATAACCTATCTGCCTTTATCTGGTCAGTCGCAGACCTGCTTCGTGGAGATTATAAGCAGAGTGACTATGGCCAAGTCATTCTTCCTTTTACCGTTTTAAGACGTCTAGATTGTGTTCTAGAACAAACGAAAAATGCTGTATTAGAAGAAAAAAAGATACGTGAATCTCAGGGGCTAGATCCTGAACCATTTTTACTTCGCAAAGCAGCGCAAATGTTTTGCAACACATCACTTCTTGACATGAAGAAGTTGATGGGGGATCAGGACAATATTGGTGAAAATCTTCGCAGTTACATTCAGGCCTTTACGCCTGCAGTTCGAGAAATATTTGAAAGTTTTGAGTTCTACCAACAAATTGATCGACTAGAGAAAGCAAACCTTCTTTATTTAATTACAGAAAAGTTTGCCCAGATCGACCTTCATCCCAATACCGTCGACAACTCTCAAATGGGTTTAGTTTTTGAAGAACTAATCCGAAAATTTGCTGAAATATCAAACGAAACCGCTGGAGAACATTTCACTCCAAGAGAAGTAATACGTCTAATGGTTAACTTGCTTTTTATAGAAGATGACGATGCACTTACTAAACCTGGAATAGTTAGAAGTATTTATGACCCAGCAGCTGGCACAGGAGGAATGTTGAGCGTTGCGGACGAACACCTAAATGATCTTAATCCCACTGCAAGACTTGTGATGTCAGGACAAGAATTAAACCCTGAATCTTATGCAATATGCAAGGCAGACATGTTAATCAAAGGGCAAGACATCAACAATATATGTTTTGGAAATACGCTTTCAGATGATCAGAGCGAAGATAAAAAATATGACTACATGCTTTCAAATCCACCTTTTGGAGTTGAGTGGAAGAAAGTTCAAAAAGAAGTAAAAGCAGAACATCAAAAGCTTGGATTCTCTGGCCGATTTGGCCCTGGGCTTCCCAGAGTAAGTGATGGATCCTTACTATTCCTAATGCATCTTATCTCGAAGATGAGACCTGCCATTGAAGGAGGTAGTCGCTTTGCGATTGTCTTAAATGGATCACCTTTATTTACTGGTGGAGCAGGTTCAGGGGAGAGCGAAATCCGTAAGTATGTACTTGAGAACGACTTAGTAGAGGCAATTATTCAATTACCTACAGATATGTTTTACAACACAGGTATTAGCACATATATATGGGTCCTTAGCAATAAAAAACCAAAAGCCCGTAAAGAGAAAGTGCAATTAATTAACGCCAGTAATTTTTATCGAAAAATGCATAAGTTATTAGGGAATAAACGTAACGAGTTATCTCAAAAACATATAGAAGAAATTACAAAATTATACGGAGATTTTGAGACTGTTTATCAAGATAAGGAACCTATTAGCAAAATATTACATACAAAGGATTTTGGCTATCAAACAATTATTGTCGAACAACCTCTACGTGACGAAGAAGGGAATATTTTAAAAAGCAAATCAGGTAAAAATAAAGGCAATCCACAACCTGATACAAATTTGAGGACTACTGAAGAAATCCCCCTTTCTGAAAGTATTGAAAATTATTTTTCACATGAAATAGTTCCACACTTACCAGATGCATGGATTGATGTCGAAAAGACCAAAATTGGTTATGAAATCCCTTTCGCCCGTCTGTTTTTTGTCTATAAGCCACCAAGATCACTTGATCATATCAATTCTGATTTAGACCAACTGACTGAAAAGATCATTAAAAATTTATCGAAATGAGTTTTTGCAAATATAACGACTATAAAAAAACTAATTTCGAATGGATTGAGGAGGTACCTAGTCACTGGAAATTAAAAAAGCTCAAGTATTGCTTTATTGAGAGAAGAGAGAAAGTTAGTGATAAAACCTTTAAACCTTTATCCGTAACAAAATCAGGAGTTGTACCCCAACTAGAAATAGCAGCTAAAACCGATGATGGTGATAATCGGAAAAGAGTCAGTATCGGTGATTTTGTCATAAATAGCCGCTCTGATCGTAAAGGATCTTCTGGATTATCTAAACTTGAGGGCTCTGTTTCGCTAATAAATACAGTTTTAAAGCCAAATAAAGATGTTTATGGATCATTTATCCATTACTTATTTAAATCAATTCCTTTTCAAGAAGAGTTCTACAAATTTGGGAAAGGAATTGTTGCTGATCTGTGGTCAACAAACTTCAAGTCAATGTCATCTATTACTCTTGCTTTGCCTCCTATAAATGAACAAAAAGCAATAGCCGATTTTCTTGATCAGGAAGTTAGCAACATACAAAATAAGATAAAGGAGCAAGAACTATTAATTAATCTACTCAAAGAAAAGAATCAAGCGATCATCCTAAAAGCCGTCACTAAAGGGCTGAATCCAAAACATATATTCAAGGATACAGGAATGATTTTGCTTAAAAAGATACCTTCTCATTGGCAAATCAAGAAACTAAAATATTTAATTATCTCATTAGAGCAAGGTTGGAGTCCTCAATGCGAAAGAGAACCATCTAAAGGGGAATCACCAGGTGTATTAAAAGTTGGATGTGTAAATGGAGGTGTCTTCAATCAAAAAGAGAATAAAAAGCTACCTCCTGAACTTTCTCCAGTTGAAAAATATCAAATTAAAAAAGATGATCTTCTAATCTCGAGAGCAAATACGAGAGAACTTGTTGGCAGCGCAGCAGTCGCTAAATCAAATTTCGAGTGGCTATACCTATGTGACAAGCTTTACCGAATAAAAATTGATAAAGATCAATGTATCCCTGACTATGTAAGCTTTTGTTTAAATTCACATAAAATTCGACAAGAGATAGAAATGGGAGCAACCGGAGCGAGTCAATCAATGCAAAATATTTCTCAATCAATAATTAAAGAATTAACTATCCCCATTCCACCTCTTAATGAGCAAAAAGAAATTATTGACTATTTAACCCTTGAATCGAAAAAGATAGTTTCTTTAATAAATCAAATTAAAAAATCTATCCAACTAAATACAGAGAAAAAAGATTCTGTTATATCATCTGCTGTCACAGGTCAGATAAATCTCACTAGTATCAATACAAGAGTGGTTGCTGAATGAGTGTTCATCTAGAAATTAAATTTGAAGACGAGATTTGCGATTACTTAAGTAATCATGGATGGATATACGATAAAGATTCTGCTGAAAACTACAATAAAGAACTTGCCTTATTTCCTTCTGATCTCATTGCGTGGGTAAAAGAGACACAACCTAAAGAGTGGGACAGTCTTCAAAAGAAAAGAGGATCGAGTGCAGAAGCAGGTTTACTACAAGACATAAGAACTAATCTAAACAGTTCTGGAACTCTTGATACTTTGAGGAAAGGAGCCACCATTTTAGGGCTAAGAGATAACTTAAAGCTTGCAGAATTTAAACCTGCTCTAGCAATTAATCAAGATATTCTTAGTCGTTATAAAGCAAATCGTCTGCGTATAGTTAGACAAGTTAAATATTCGATCTATAACGAAAACTCAATTGATCTTGTTCTTTTTTTAAATGGTATTCCTATCTCAACCATTGAACTTAAAACAGATAATACTCAAAATATAGAAAAAGCAGTTAAGCAATATAAAAATGATCGCAATCCAAAAACCCCGGGTCAAAAACCTGAACCACTATTGACCTTCTCAAGCGGAGCGTTAGTTCACTTTGCGGTAAGTAATAGAGAAGTAAGAATGGCCACTAAATTAGAAGGTTCAAAAACCTTTTTCTTACCTTTTAATAAAGGTAGTGATCCAGGTAATAAAAACTGTGGAGCAGGGAATCCAACAACCGATGGTCATAAAACAGAGTACCTATGGAAAGAGATTTGGAATAGAGAAAACTGGTTAGAAATTATTGCTCGCTACTTCAGTGTTGAACGAGATAAAAAGAAAAAAGTCAAAAAGATACTTTTCCCTAGGTATCACCAATGGAGAGTAACAAGAAAATTGCAAGAGGCTGTTTTAAACGAAGGTCCTGGTAAAAAATATTTAATACAGCATTCTGCCGGGTCAGGTAAAACAAATTCAATTGCTTGGACTGCTCACTTCTTCTCTGAGCTTCATAACTCAAACAACGAAAAAGTCTTTGATTCAGTTGTTGTTGTTAGTGACAGGAATGTAATTGATTCACAACTACAAGAAGCATTAGAATCTTTTCAAAGACAAAAAGGCGTTGTTGCTTCTATAAAAAGAAAGGATGGAAGTAAAAGTGAAGAGGTTATAAAAGCTCTAAGTGGTGATAAAAAAATCGTTGTCTGCACTATTCAAACATTCCCTGCAGTATTAACGGCTGGTAGAAAACTTGCCTCAACAGGTGGAAAGAAATTCGCCGTAATTGCAGATGAAGCTCATAGTTCTCAAACAGGAGAAGCAGCTACAAAGCTAAAACAAGTTCTAAGTGCATCAGAAGTAGCTGATCTAAATGATGGTGGAGAAGCCTCTATCGATGATGTGTTGGCTGCACAAATGGAAGATCGAGCGAAGGAAAGCGGGATTACTTACGTAGCCTTCACAGCTACACCTAAAGCAAAAACCTTAGAGCTGTTCGGGAGAAGACCAAATCAAGACGAACCTGCTTGGGATGGAAATCTTCCTGAACCATTTGATGTTTACTCAATGCGTCAGGCAATTGAAGAAGGATTTATTCTTGATGTACTCCAAAATTACACAAGCTATGACCTTGCGTTTCGATTAGCTCAAGATGGACCCAAAATCTCCAGTAATGAAGTCGATCGAATCTCCGCTCAAAGGAAACTAATGGGGTGGGTCAAACTTCATCCTCATAACATTGCTCAGAAAGTTGAGATAATTGTTGAACATTTCAATCAATTTATACGTCCCCTTCTCAATCAAAAAGCAAAAGCTATGGTCGTGGTAGGGAGCAGAAAAGAAGCTGTTAGATGGAAATTAGCGATAGATAAATACATCGACACCAAAGGTTATCCATTAGGAACTTTGGTTGCTTTTAGCGGAGAGGTAAAAGATAAACAATCTGGTCCTGATCCATTTACAGAGAAAAGTAAAAATTTAAATCCGGGTCTTAACGGTGATATTCGAGAAGCTTTTAAAGGTGATGATCGACATATTCTTCTGGTTGCCAATAAGTTTCAAACAGGCTTTGATCAACCTTTGCTGTGTGGGATGTATATAGACAGAAAACTAACAGGTATTCAGGCAGTACAAACACTTTCAAGACTTAATCGTTGTTATCCCAATAAGTCTGATACATACGTTGTTGATTTTGCTAATGAGCCTAACGACATTCTTACTGCCTTTAAGACTTACTACTCAACTGCAGAGTTGAGTTCGTCAACAAAACCAGAACTAATACTTGAATTAAAAGCAAAGCTAGATTCACAAGGACATTACGACGAATTTGAAATTGATAGAGTCGTTAAAGTCATCATTGAGAATGGAAAGCAAAGTCAACTACAAAGTGCTTTAGAACCAGTAGCAGAGCGTTTAATGCGTTCATTTAGTGAGGCAAGTGCAGCTCTAAGAAACTCTGAAGCAATTAACGATGAAGAAGGAGTTAAGTCTGCATCAGAGGAACGGAATGCCCTGCTTTTGTTTAGAAAAGATATGGGAACTTATGTTCGTTTTTACACCTTCCTTTCTCAAATTCACGATTACGGAAATACAGGTTTTGAAAAGAGAGCAATTTTTTACAAAAGACTTTTACCACTACTCGAGTTTGAACTTGAGACTCCAAAAGTAGACCTTTCAAAAGTTGTACTTACTCATTACCAACTTAAAGATCGTGGAAATATTGATATTCATCTACAACCAGGAGAGACGCAACCCATCGCACCTCTAAACCCTGGGGATGGAAATGTACATGATAAAGAGAAGGCTCGACTTGAAGAAATCATTGAAAAGCTAAATGAATTATTCATAGGAGAATTAACAGATAAAGACAAGCTCATATATGTAGGAACGGTTATCAAAGAAAAGCTTTTGGAATCTAAGACATTACAAATGCAAGCCAAAAACAACACGAAAGAGCAGCTAAGAAGCTCACCAGATCTTCTTCTTAATTCACAAAATGCCTACATGGATGCATTCGAGGCTCATAAATCAATGAGTAGTCAGGCTCTTAATGACTCAAATATTCAACAAAAAATTCTTGACCTACTTATCGACAAGTGGGACTTGTGGGAAGAACTCAAGGAGAAAGCTGAAGCTTCAGCTACTTGAATCCTCCTCTAAAATTGACAACAATATTTTTTCAAGATCAGCTCTCTTTAATTTCTTAACTAACTTGGCAGGCTCTAAAAGAGGTGGAGTGACGCTATTAACGTTTAACAATTCAATTAAATCCTTTTTCTTAAGACTGGAATACTTTTTAAGCCTGTTTTGAGAACAAAGCTTTTTCAACTCAACCACAGTCAAAATGGACAAATCCGCTTTCAAATAAGGCTCAAGGAGTTGTGAAATTGAATCATTATTAGATAACTCCTGACCCTCTATTATCTTGCTTGATTCATTTAATTCTTCCTCCCTTAAGGCAAGAAAAGTTTCTTGGTTCTTAAAATGATTATCCAGAGATCGAGTGTGAGAAGCTAATGACTTGCCCAGTGAATTGAGCTTCTCTCTGAACTGTTCCGATAAACGCTTCTTCGTCACGATAACTCTGATGATTGATGAGAATCATTTAAATCTTCATTAAGGATCTCATCTGCAGCTTCAAGGAAATTATCAACACCTCTTTGCATATCCAACATGGAATTGGAAGACCAATGTCCTTGAGAAGCTACTTGTTCATCAACCACAAGTTTGAGATCACGTAATTGATCGACCGCATTTTCAAATTTTTCAATTTTTACCAAAATCTTTGACATCCCCTGATATTCCTCTGTTAGGCCTTGGATCTGACCGGTAAGATCTTTATTGTCGAGCCACAGTTGCTCTTTCTCAACTTCAAGCCTTTTAATATCCAAATTTGCTTTGTTATATTTGTTTTTCCATCTAGTAATCCAACCTTTAGAGGCACCAGCCTGACGATTTGAAGTAATCAGAGCCTTTCTCATCTCTGTATATTTACGTCGAATATCTGCAAACTCAATAAGTTTATGAACCAAAGGAAATCTTGACGCACTGGTTATATTTTCTTTTGAAGGATCCGGACTGTTATCCACAACTCAAACAAAAAAGCAAATCAACATTAATCCATACAGGTTTCCATCTAAGAATGAAATTGATAATTCAGAACTTTCTTTTCAGTAATTCATACGAATAGTACATTCGACCTCTTGCAAGCCCAATCAAGATATTGCACAATCAGGAACCAACTCACAAATCGGAACACCATCTAATGATGTCCC
>QCJQ01000012.1 GCA_003215935.1 Prochlorococcus sp. AG-409-D09 | reverse complement strand
TTCCAACTTGAAATCTCACAGAAGCCTTGAGATATTCACTTGGCATCCCTAAACCATATATGCAACTAATTGAAGCAACAACAATTACATCATTACGCTCAAATAAAGATCTTGTAGCAGAATGGCGCAACATATCAATCTCTTCATTAACAGATGAAGTTTTAGCAATATAAGTATCACTTACAGGAACATATGCTTCTGGCTGATAATAATCATAATAAGATATAAAATATTCAACTGCATTTTTAGGGAAAAATTCTCTTAATTCATTACAGAGTTGGGCAGCAAGAGTTTTGTTGTGAGCTAAAACAAGAGCTGGCCTTCCTGTTTGTTCAATCACATTAGCAATAGTAAATGTTTTCCCTGTACCTGTAGCTCCTAAAAGAGTTTGATATTGACTCCCTTGTGTTATACCTTTAACTAATTTTTTAATGGCTTCAGGTTGATCACCTTTTGGAATATAAGGGGCATCCAGATAGTAATGAGACATGAATTTTATAACAAAGTAAATAACATCTATGAAAATTTAATTTCTATCAAAATTCTTATATAAAGCTTTGAAAGTATATTCAAAATATTGCTCAATCCAATACTCATTATTTCAACTAACAAATATTTCTGACCTTGCTACAGGGTTCATTGCTTCAACCAACCCTTTCACAGCTGCCACCATTCCCAATTCGTCATTTAAACGATTAATTTCAGACCCTACTCCAACACCTACAGCACCTGCTGCAATAGCCATCGGAACAGTTACAGAAGAAAGCCCAGATGCACATATAACAGGCACCTGCAAAGACTCTTTCTTCAGAGCTTGCGAAATTATGTGAGTTGCGGCCAAGGTAGGAGCTGCTTTTTCAACTAATCCTAATATTCCTGAACTTAGTGGTCTTGCAATCATGCCACCTTCAGTTTGGATCAAATCTGCTCCAGCCTTTACTAATTCAATGGCCAATTGAGCTTGCTTATCTAATGGCAAAACATGTGGGACAGTAACGGACAAAACAACATTAGGAAGCAAACATCTTGTTTCAATCGTCAAAGAAAGAACTTCATCAGCAGAAAAAAAACGACCTTTAGGGTAAAAAGAGTCAAAATTACCAATCTCAATCATTGAAGCACCTGCCTGAACGGCTTCTATAAAACAACTCGGCTGTACGGAACTGACACAAACTGGAATCCCAGAAGCTTTTAGCGACAATCTAACCAAGTCAGGGTCACAGGCAACATCACACAAATCTGCACCACCTATACCTGCAGCTTTTGAAATGCGCAGTACAGAATTCTCATCAAAATTATCTAAGCCAGAAATAACTTTTAATAGCGAGCGCTCATTAAGACTGTTTCGTAAAGAATCAGGTAATAAATGAAGTCGTGTCATTTAAACAGCAATAAACAAACTGATTGTGACATTGTTCACGCAAAAGCAGTTAAAAATATATAAGAGAAGATCTAAACCATCAGAAATGTCACGATCTGCCCAAAATGGAAATCAATGGAGTCAATGGCATGATCGGCTACATAAAAGTCTTTTGGCAAAGAAATCTTTAATTCCCAATGGTTCATCGCTTCTCTTGGCTGTTTCCGGAGGGCAAGATTCGATGGCTCTTCTCAAACTCATATCTGATATACAACATCTTCATGAATGGAAAATATATGTCTGGCATGGAGATCATGGATGGCATAGTCAATCACAAAAGTTTGCTGCTGAAATAAAGGTTTGGTGCAATCAAAATACAATTGATTTTTATTTTGATTCAACAAATAAATCAACCACAAGTAATGAAGAAAAAGCTCGAAAATGGCGCTATAAAAAACTTGTAGAAACTGCTCAAGCAGTAACTAAACAAACTCCAACGCGACCTTGTAATTACATCCTCACTGGTCATACAGGAAGTGATAAAGCTGAAACTTTTTTATTGAACGTTGCAAGAGGCACAAACCTAGCAGGTCTTGTCAGTCTTAATGATTCAAGAGAAATCACTCCAGGAATTCAATTAATAAGACCTCTACTTAATTTCAATAGATCTGAAACATCAAAAATCTGCAATGAAATGAATTTACCTATATGGCTTGATCCTACAAATAACAATCAAAAATTAACTCGTAATAAAATCCGTCAACAAATTCTTCCTATGCTAAATGAACTATATCAAGGATCTGATTTACGTATTGCATCTCTCTCAACTAGCCTAAATTATATCAAAAAGGATCAAGAGTCCCTAGCAAAGCTGGCCCTTGTAGCAATACAAGAACAAGAAAATAGATCTATTTCCCGCATCAATTTAGTAAAGCAAACCATCTCTACTCAAAGAATTCTATTAGCATTATGGTTCAAAGAGGAGGGGCTCCCAAGTATCTCATCAAGAGAGTTGAATGAAATTTGTAAAAGAATGGAGCGAGGAAAACCTCCAGGATCCAAATACCTTAAAGGAAATTGGAGACTAAATTGGACTAGAAATTCAATTCACCTATCTTGTTTAAAAGCAATTTAACTATTGCGCAACAGCTGAACGACGTCTACGTGTTCTACCAGTAGGCATATCTGAATCGGAGTCGGGCTTTGCTTCAGATGTATCAATTTTATTGTCTTTAGATGATTTCAATTTTTGATTAGATGCAAGAGCATCTTCATCACCTGGTGTTTTATTTGTATTTTTTGAAGAAGGTGCATTCTTGGCATTTTTATTAGTATCTAAAGACTGTTCATCTTTTGGCTTATAAGCCCTTGTACCACCAGGAGCCGGTTGAACCAAACAAAGAATTAAAGGTTCTACTTGTAACTCTCTACGTAAACGCCTTGCCAGTCCTGACTCAACTTCTCGTTGCAAGCCTATCCAGTCAACCTCTATAGATTTTCCTCCTGTTTTTAGTACAAGTTGCTTCCAACGATTTTCTAAAACCCAATTAATTTCTCGCTCTGTCCAATGACACATAGTCTTAGCATCAATATTAGTAATAACACCTCTTAAATTGACACGTGGAGGAGCAACCATTACTCCATCAGTACTAACAGCCGTTAATACAGTTATAACACCATCATCTGCTAACTGTTGACGTTCTTTTAAGACACGAGTATCAACAATACCAGTCCTAGATGCATCAAGTAATTCAACACCTGCCTTAACTGATTGCCCTTGCCTCATAGAGTTCGGCGTAATTTCAGCAACGTCACCATTCTCCATGATCAATACATTTTCAGGTGCAACACCCATAGCAACAGCTGTTTTACCATGTAGGACTTGCATTCTATATTCACCATGAACTGGTATGAAAAACTTAGGTCTTGTAAGGGCAAGCATTAATTTTTGATCTTCTTGACATCCATGACCAGAAACATGAATACCCTTGTCTTTCCCATATATAACTTTTGCACCTAATCGTATGAGCTTATCAATGGTATGCATAACAGAAATCGTATTCCCTGGAATAGGACTTGCTGAAAAAATCACAGTATCACTTGTCTTCAACTGCACATGTTGATGTTCACCTCTTGCTATTCGACTTAATGCAGCCATCGATTCTCCTTGGCTTCCTGTCATAAGAAGGAATGTCTCTCGATCAGGTAAATCTCTAATCTGCTTGATTGGGAAGAAAAGATCATCAGGAAAACGCATATATCCTAATTCTCTAGCCTTACCTACAACATTCAGCATCGAACGTCCAAGAAGACCTACTTTACGTCCATTTTTCATGGCAAGCTCCAGCAGCATTGCCACACGATGAGTTGAGCTAGCAAAGGTTGTGACCATAACCCTTCCTTCAGCTGTAGCTATATAACGATCAAGATTAGGAAAAACAGAGTATTCAGAAGGTGTAAACCCTGCCACTTCTGAGTTTGTTGAATCAGAAAGTAAACACAACACACCTTTCTCACCGTAATAAGCCATTCGTGTTAAATCTGAAGGCTGTCCATCTGGTGGAGTGTGATCAAACTTAAAGTCTCCAGTAAAAAATATTACTCCTACTGGTGTAGTAACTGCGAATGAATAACTATCAGAAATTGAATGAGTATTACGAACAAATTCAACAGAAAAATGTTGACCAACTTTGATTACCTGCCTTGGACCCACCACTTCAATAACAGTTCGATCGGCTACTCCAGCTTCTTCCATCTTTCCTCGAAGCATAGACATAGCCAAAGGTGGTCCATAAATCACTGGGATATTGAAATTCTTTAAATGATGAGAAATTCCTCCAATATGATCTTCATGACCATGCGTAACTACTAATCCACGAATACGATTCTGATTTTCTTTCAAATATGTGGTATCTGGCATCACAACATTCACACCATGCATGCCATCAGTGGGAAAAGCGAGGCCAGCATCAAGAATCATGATGTCATTGCCATACTCAAAAACACATGTGTTTTTTCCTATTTCACCAAGTCCTCCAAGAGGGATTACACGCAAGCACGGATCTTTTGATTGACTATTACGAGAAGAAGTCACTGTTGAATTACTGGAATTAATCGAACTCGATGTCATAGCAAAAAGTATGAGAAAAACAAACTTGTTGAAGGATCAGATGCAAGTAGCAAAAGATGCTTACTTGAAGCAAAAGAATCAAATCAGATGCAAGTCTGACAGGATTTTGGCTAAAGCTTCTTTCATTTCGTTATCTAAAGAGATTAAAGGACTACGAGGAGAACCGACAGGCCATCCAATTAATTCAAGAGCTGCTTTAACAGGAATGGGATTTGTCGTAACGAAAAGTTCTTTAAAAAGAGGTTGTAACTGCTCATGGAGTGTTAAAGCAAGATTAACCTGCCCATTGCAATAAGCATCAATCAAATCTTTCAAACGAGGACCAACAAGATGACTTGCAACACTAACAACACCTACCGCACCTACAGAGAGCATTGGTAATAGTAAACTATCATCTCCGCTATATATTGCCAATCTAGGGCCACATTTAAGTCTTAATTGAGTTACTTCTTCAGTTGTTCCACTAGCAGCCTTAAAACTAACAATATTAGAATATGCCATCAAATTTTTCATTGTTTCTGGAGCCAGAGAGCAACCAGTCCTGCCAGGGATGTTGTACAACATTAAAGGCATGTTGGGAGCAGCTTGAGCAATAGATCGAAAATGCTTTTCAAGACCTTGTTGAGGTGGTTTATTGTAATAAGGCACCACAACCAAGGCTCCATCAGCTCCTGAGTCTGCAGCTTTCTGTGTCGCTTCTATTGCCTCAGAAGTGCAATTACTACCAGTACCTGTTAAAACTTTCACGTCCTTCCCAACTGCTTCTTTAACAGTTTCAAACAATTGATGCTGTTCTCGCCAGCTTAATGTTGGAGATTCACCTGTTGTTCCACATACAATAATTCCATCTGAACCTTGTTCAACAAGATAAATAGCAAGTTCACGAGCCACAGTAAAATCAACATTTCCGGATTCATTAAACGGTGTCACCATTGCAGTCAAAAGACGGCCAAATGGAGATGGAGACATTGAATCTAATTCACTCATGATTTTGTCAAAAGTAATTCAGCAATTTGCACTGCATTTAAAGCAGCTCCTTTTCTAATTTGATCACCACAGAGCCATAACTCAAGTGAATTTGGATTACTTATATCTTGGCGTATACGACCTACTGCCACAGGATCTTTCCCAGTCACATCAGTAGGCATAGGGAAGCGATTTTTCTCTAAATCTTCAATTAATTCAACGCCTTCAGCTTGGTCCAATATATAATTAGCTTCTGAAACTGAAAATGGTTTTTCAAACTCAATATTCACTGATTCTGAATGAGCCCTGAGTACAGGCACTCGAACACATGTAGCAGATAAAGGAAGATCAGGAAGATCTAAAATCTTTCTTGTTTCATTAGTCATTTTCATTTCTTCCTCGCAATACTTATTTGCTTGCAAAGGAGAATTATGTAGAAAAAGATTAAAAGCTAAGGAATAGGGCAAAACTTTACTGTTAGGTGTTGAACCATTCAAAACTTTTTGTGTCAAATCTTTTAACTCATTCATAGCGGAAGCACCAGCTCCACTAGCTGATTGATAGGTAGAAACTATTACTCTTTTAAGTTTTGAAACTGAGGCTAAAGGTGCAAGGACCAAACACAGCAAAATTGTTGTGCAATTGGGATTTGCAATAATTCCTTGATGTGACTTAACCGCATGAGGATTAACTTCTGGAACCACCAAAGGAATTAAAGGATCCATTCTAAAAGCACTAGAATTATCAATCATGACTGCTCCTGAATTAGTAATAACTTCGCTCCATTTTCTTGATACAGATCCACCAGCTGACGATAAAACTAAATCAACACCTTTAAAAGACTCTAAATTCACCTCTTGAACAATATGTTTAGCACCTTTCCAAAATTGTTCTTTACCTGCAGATCTTGATGAAGCTAATAACCTGAGCTCTCTAATAGGAAATGAACGCTCTTCTAACAATGCAAGCAATTCCTGCCCGACAGCACCACTAGATCCAAGTACTGCAACGGTTAACGGTCTGTGAGGCAACAAAGCTTTAAAGTTCAATCTTGTTTAGTGAGGTTGAGAAAAAGAAAATTTTTTTATGAAACTAAGGTGCGAACTTTTGGGGAAAATGAATTAAATCGAATTTTTCCGAACCTTTTAAGCCACAATAGCTTCGAAGGTGAACTGTTGCCTTCCTAATGTATTGAACTTCGTGTCTTTTCTATTCAATGAGCGCTGCAAAATTAAACGTTAAAACAAGTCCTCTTCCAAATAGCCGTTTAGCGGTTGAATTGGAAATCCCTTCAGAACGATGCAAAAGTAGTTATGAAGAAGCAATATCCAGATTGAGTAGGACAATTAGGGTGCCTGGATTCAGGCAAGGAAAAGTTCCTAAAGCAGTGATTCTGCAACAAGTTGGAAGCGAGAGAATTCAAGCATCTGCAATAGAAACACTTTTACAAAGGGTCTGGAAAGAGGCTGTTGAAAAAGAAAAAATAGAATCATTGTCTGATCCTGAATTAACTGATGAGTTCGAATCAGTTCTAAAAAGTTTTAATCCTGAAAAAAATCTAACAATCAAATTAGAAACTGATATAGCACCTATTCCAATACTAAAAACTACGAAAGGTTTAACTGCTGAAGTTGAACCAATTGAATTTGATTCAAAAAAAGTAGATGAATTAATCAAGCAATCTCAAAAACAATTAGCAACAATAATTCCTATAGATAATCGACCAGCAGAAAAAGGAGACATTGCAGTAATTAGTTTCACAGGTAATTACAGTGATGATGGAAGCGAAATAGAAGGAGGTAGTGCGGAAGATATGGATATTGAATTAGAGGAAGGTAATATGATTCCTGGATTTGTTGAAGGGATAATAGGCATGGAAATAAATAATACAAAAATATTAAATTGTGAATTCCCCGATAAATACCATCAAGAAGAAGCAAGAGGACGCAAAGCAGAATTCAAAGTAATACTTAAAGATCTAAAGACTAAAGAATTGCCAAAATTAGATGACTCATTTGCTCAACAAGCAAGTGATAAGAAAACAATGACAGAATTAAGAATTGAATTAGAAACAAGACTCAAAGAAGATACGAAGAACCGTGACTTAAAGAATCGGCAAGAATCTCTGCTAAAAGTATTAGTGGAAGAGTTAGAAGTAGAGCTACCAAAAACTCTTATTGATTTAGAAGTTAGAAATATAGTTGAACAAACTGCTCAAAACTTTGCTCAACAAGGTATTGATGTGAAATCAATGTTCACAGAAGAATTAGTTAAGTCATTAATGGAATCTTCGCGTCCAGAGGCAGAAGATAAATTACGACAAAAACTTGCTCTTCAAGCGTTAGCTAAAGCAGAAAACATTGAAGTCAGTGATGAAGAAGTTAAAACAAAAATGTCTTCACTGCAGTCTGAAATATCAAAAGAAAGAAAAATTGATCCTCAAAAATTAAAACAATTGATTCGTGATGACTTACTGCAAGAAAAACTCTTTGAATGGCTAATGGCCAACAATTCTGTTGTTGAAAAAGAAGTCAGCAAAAAGAAAAGTACTAAATCAACAGCCAAAAAAGATTTACCAAAAACAAAGAAAAAATAAAATCGAAAAAATTAACCCATTTAACTAAATCTGCTCATAGATTAAATAAAAGGCAAATGAAAAAATTGATGAAGAATAACTGTCATCACCCGATTACTAATCAATGGAAGGGAACCTATCCCTTCTCATCAGCTACTGGAATCCTTCCAACTGTAATTGAACAATCTGGTCAAGGTGAACGAGCATTTGATATTTACTCACGTTTACTAAGAGAAAGAATTATTTTTCTCGGAACTGATGTGAATGATCAAGTAGCGGATGCATTAGTAGCTCAAATGCTTTTTCTTGAAGCAGAAGATCCAGAGAAGGATATTCAACTTTATATCAATTCTCCAGGAGGTTCTGTTACAGCAGGGCTAGCTATTTACGACACCATGCAACAGGTCACGCCTGATATCGTGACTATTTGTTATGGCTTGGCAGCAAGCATGGGGGCATTTTTACTTTCTGGTGGATCAAAAGGGAAAAGACTAGCATTGCCAAATTCAAGAATTATGATTCATCAACCACTAGGAGGAGCTCAAGGACAAGCAGTAGAAATTGAGATCCAAGCAAAAGAAATACTTTTCCTTAAAGAGACCTTAAATAGCCTTTTATCAGAACATACAGGTCAAGATATAAATAAAATTGCTGAAGACACGGATAGGGACCACTTCCTTTCTCCGAAAGAAGCGGTTGAATACGGACTGATTGACAAGGTTGTAAACAGTTTCAACTAAATAGAAATCGTTAAGGAAAGCTGACGAAACATTTCTTTCTAGCGATCCTATTAGTTAAGACTGAAGAACCTAATCGGTCTAGTCCTCCTTTATTATTTTTGAGCTCGATGGCAAAATTTGACGCCCATCTGAAATGCTCCTTTTGTGGCAAAGCACAAGACCAAGTTCGCAAATTAATTGCAGGACCAGGGGTATATATCTGTGATGAATGCATAGATCTATGTAATGAAATTCTGGATGAAGAGCTTGTAGAAACTCAAGGGCATACAAAACAAAACAATGAGTACAAAAGTAAAAGTTCTAAAGAAAAAAACAGCACTTCGAAACCATTACCGACACTAGCTTCTATCCCTAAACCATTAGAAATCAAAGAATTTCTTGATAAACAAGTGGTAGGCCAAGAAGAAGCAAAAAAAATCTTATCCGTTGCTGTCTATAACCATTACAAACGTCTTGCTTGGAAAGGTAATGGAAAAGAAGAAAAAGATATCTCGGAAACTAAACTTCATAAATCAAATATTCTCTTAATAGGACCAACAGGATGTGGCAAAACCCTTCTTGCTCAAACCCTTGCCGAACTTCTTGATGTTCCATTTGCCGTTGCAGATGCAACAACATTGACAGAAGCAGGCTATGTAGGTGAAGACGTAGAAAATATCCTGTTACGTTTACTGCAAAAAGCAGATATGGATATCGATCTTGCACAAAGAGGGATAATTTATATTGATGAAATAGATAAAATCGCACGTAAAAGTGAAAATCCTTCTATTACTAGAGATGTATCTGGAGAAGGAGTTCAGCAAGCTCTATTAAAAATGCTAGAAGGAACAGTGGCTAATGTTCCTCCTCAGGGAGGAAGAAAGCACCCATATCATGAATGTATTCAAATAGATACAAGTCAAATTTTATTTATATGTGGAGGTGCATTTGTTGGCCTCGAAGAAGTTGTACAAAAACGTTTAGGTAAAAATTCGATTGGTTTTATACCAAGTGATAATCGAGGGCGGAATAGAAATAATCGTGATCTAAAGAACAATCAATTAATTAACAATCTTGAACCAGATGATTTAGTTCGTTATGGTTTAATCCCAGAATTTACAGGGCGAATGCCTGTCAATGCTGTACTTGAACCCTTAAACGCAAAAGCACTTAAATCAATTTTAACTGAACCAAGGGATGCCTTAGTTAAACAGTTCAAAACATTATTAAGTATGGACAATGTTGATCTAGAATTTGAATTAAATGCTGTTGAAGCAATAGCTGAAGAAGCTTATCGACGAAAAACTGGGGCAAGAGCACTAAGAGGCATCGTTGAGGAAATAATGCTTGATCTTATGTATAAATTACCTTCACAAAAAAATGTTCAGAGTTTCAAAGTAACAAAAAAAATGGTTGATGAACTTACTAAAGGAAAAATTCTTCCATTGCCATCTAATGAAACTATTAAAAATCAAGAAACCGCATAAAAAATTTTATCTCAGCTATTGAAAGATTGACAAATATTTTGTTTTCTTCAGTTATGATCAAATAAAGATAAAAAATTTTATAGCTTTAGACTATTGATATGAATGAATTATTCATCGTCCTAGAAGAATCTCAAAACAAAAGATCAGCGAATGAATACTGAATACCAACCGCTGCATCACAAATATCGACCAGATAGATTTGATGACTTAGTCGGCCAAGAAGCAATTACAACAACTTTAAAACAAGCTTTGATAAGCAATAAAATCGCACCTGCCTATTTATTTAGTGGTCCGAGAGGAACAGGAAAAACTTCTAGCGCAAGAATTTTAGCTAGATCATTAAACTGCTTAGATAGTCAAAATCCGACAGTAACACCGTGCGGAAAATGTAATTTATGTAAAACAATTTCATCTGGTACTGCACTCGATGTAATAGAAATTGATGCAGCTTCGAACACTGGAGTTGAAAATATTCGTGAATTAATTGAAAAAGCTCAATTTGCACCTGTGCAAGCCAGATGGAAAGTCTATGTAATAGATGAATGCCATATGCTTTCAACAGCAGCATTTAACGCTTTATTAAAAACTCTTGAAGAGCCTCCATCGAAAGTGGTTTTTATTTTAGCTACAACAGATCCGCAAAGAGTTTTGCCAACCATTTTAAGTAGATGCATGCGTTTTGAATTCCGTCGCATAACTAGCAAGAATTTAATAGAGCATTTGAAAATGATTGCTAAAAAAGAATTTATTAATATTGAACTCGAAGCTCTGGAATTAATTGCAAAAAAAGCACAAGGAGGATTAAGAGATGCGGAAAGCATGCTCGATCAATTAAGTCTTCTAGATTCTCCAATTAAAGTATCCTCTATTTGGAATTTATTAGGTGCAATACCTGAAAAAGATTTATTAAAATTGACAGATTCGATAATTAAAAAAGACCCTTTATTAACCTTACAGACTTCTAGAGAATTAATTGATAATGGGAAAGAAGCTATTACTGTATTACAAGGAGTTGCATCAATTCTTAGAGATTTAATACTTTATAAAGTTGCTCCTGATAAGCCAGAACTTTGCAGTGCTTCAAAAGATTCAATAAGAGAAATACAAATAATTAGTGAGCAAATCAGTCTAGATGAATTACTTAACTTTCAAGGCCAACTAAAAAATTCAGAAATTCAGCTTAGACAAAGCATTCAACCAAGATTATGGTTGGAAATAATACTTTTAGGTTTACTATCTAACAATGAAAACAAACCATCAATAAACTCAAATAATAATCAAAGTTTTTCAAGCAATAAGAAATATATTAAACCTGATATAAATCAAAAGAGTAGTACTAATGTTGATAACAATGAAAAAAGCTTATCATCTGATCAAATAGATAACAGAAAGAAGGACATAGCTCCAGAGAAAACAGCATCTAGTGAAGAAAATCTTTCAGAAAAATGGAATCAAATAGTTTCAATGCTTGAACTTCCTTCAACCAAAATGTTACTATCTCAACAAGCAAAATTAATAAATCTCAATAACAAAAATGCAGAAATAATTGTCTCTTCAAAATGGATTAATATGCTAGAAAGTAGAAAAAAACTAATTGAAGAAGCAGTTACGAAAGCATTAGGCTCAAGGAGAAATATAATCCTTGTCAAGCAAAATGAAAAAACACAGATTAATGAAAATTACAATCCTATATCTAACCCAAATTTAGAATCGCAACCCTCCAAACAAAACATTAAAGTAAACTTCAAGAAAACAATTACACCTTCTAAGATCAATAATCCTGGAGAAGAAATCCATACAAAATCACAACAACAAAATATAAACGATTCACAAAATAAAACAAATAATTCTGTTGCAAGCAAAGCAGAAAAATTTGCAAATTTCTTTAATGGGGAAATAGTCGATTTAGATAATCAATGAAATTAAAAACTATGTCCCTGAATGTAATGTTTTTGCCCATAAAAGTCTTTTGGGAAACAAAGCCATTCTTAGCGTGACCCAAGGAATTACAACAAACCAATGTCCCATATAAATTATAGCCATCAATAAAGTTAACGGCTTAGGTGCAGGTAAGGAAGGGCCTTCACTTTCTTTGCAACATCCTCGCCAAAAAGCCAATCCTGAAACTCCAAAAGCAATAAAAGAAAGTGGCCAATAAAGAGGTTGAGAACGTGTAATAATTGCAATCACAATATCAAACAATGAAATAATAGGTAAAGCATATTGCAAGATAAAAAAACAGGCTAGATCGTGGCGTTTAATTAGATTTATCTTTGACGAAGTTAAAAAAGGCCAATAATCAAAAAACCTTTGAAGGCCACCCTCAGCCCATCTTTTTCGCTGTCTTATTAAACCAGAAAAATTACTTACTGCTTCTTCTTCCACTGGTGGATCCCAAACTATTCCCAGAGAAACTCCGGAAATTAAAAAACGAAAACTTAAATCTAAATCATCAGTCACTGTACCTTCATTAAAACCACCACAAAGGTCAAGAATACTTCTGTTAATTAATTGTCCATTCCCTCTTAATTCAACCACGCCTCCCCCAAGCATCCTCCCTCTTTGAATAACAGCATCCATAGCCATTTCCATTGCCTGGCAACAAGCAATAGGACTTTGATTAGGATTAATAACAGCTTTTCTTAATTGAAGAGCAGACCAATTTAATTTGTTAGCAAAAGGGATTAATCTCAGTAAAATATCTTTTTTAAATGCAGCATCAGCATCAAGAATAAATACCCATTCACCTTTAATTTGTTTTAAAGCACAATTTAATGCTCCAGATTTCCCTCCTCCATCAGATCTATTTCGAGTAATAATAGTAAAATTTGATAAATTCTTAATTAACTTTTTTAATAAGTAAGGAGTTTGATCAATACTTCCATCATCAATAATAAAAATTGAAATCTTATCTTTAGGATATTGAATATTAGACAATCTTGTTACCAATCTTTCAATCACATTTTCCTCATCTCTAGCGGCTACTAATACATCAACTGAAGGATAAAATTCACTATTTAACGTATTTGGAATATCTTCAACTAAAGGGACATAATCACCTTCTCCGTCTCTTAAAACAACTCTCAAGCCATACATGCCAAGCAAAATAGTCATGGCTAAACCAGGATAAAACCTCTGTGGAAATTCAACAAAATGAGGCGCACAAGCCAAGGTAAAGCAAATGCACAAAAACAAAAACGTTTTAACTCTGCGATTTTCTCCGTTTAGAGCGATTATTTTCATGGATATTCCTTCTCATAGAAGTCAACTCTAAGTGTCTATGAATCAATACTGAAAATTTCCATATTTCGTTCCAGGATAATAATGCTGAAGAATTTTCTGAAAATCCCAACCCTTATAAGCCAACTCTATTGCCCCAGCTTGAGACATGCCTACCCCATGACCAAATCCTCCACCATCAAATTCCCATACTCCTTCTTTCAATTCATTAACAACAAATAACGTGCTAGGTAATTCTCTCAGAGTTCTACGAATGTTATCTAAACGCAAAATCATTAGTGAATTTTCATTGGAATCAAAAATTTCCAAAGCTAAAACCCTCCCACTAGGTCCTCTCTTTAAAACATTTAAAAGTAACGGTCCTTCTATCTCAAACCTAGAATTTCTTATCTGAATTGCTTCTATCAATTGCTTAGATGTATAAATTCTTTTCCATCTAAATAATCTGTGATTTCTACCATAAGCACCATCAGTACTTTGTAAAAGATTTTTTACCGCAGAATTCTTGAATAAAGGCAAAGAAAATTCTTTGTTCCAATTAATAGAGCCATCTAGTCTGGATTGAAAATAAGGCAAAGGTTCCATCAACCATGCTTCATCGCCTCCTGCCATAACTCCACCATTAGTGGCATGATAAACAGCATTAATTGGCTTATTGTTCCATTTCAATATTTTTCCAGAAGTATTTTTAATTGCATTCCTTACCTCTAAAGGGACGTCAGCAGGGTTTTTATAAACCTGGCACTGAACATTACTGCACAAGTGATATCCATCAATTGCAAAACGATGAAGATTAGCTAATGCCCATGTTCGCGCCAAAACTGCTTGAGCAGATAATGCAGCTTTAGGTGCCCTGCTTCCAATTTCATAAGGAACAACTCCTTCCAAATAGCGTTCTAGAGCAACATTTTCAATAAAACTCCAAGTACCATAGGCATCAGGCTTTAAAGCAAAGGGTCCAAAATAAACACCTTCATTCCAAATCAAACCATCTTGTGCTGCAATTGAGATAGGGCCTTTCAATAGAATTTCAGTACTTCTTCCGATTAGAACTGGCTGAATTTCATAAAAAATCTCTTCCTCTTTCTTTCTAAAACTAATATCCCTTGGAATATCGATCCCAGTAGAAATCCAAACTTCCCAATCCAAAGGATGTGCAATGTGAATTTGATCATTGTTTATAGGCAATTTTGAAGCAAACCTTTGTGCTGATTCAAAACTTGCAAAAGGACCTGCTACATAACGAGAAACCTTCTTGGGTTTTTCAAAACGCTTCTTTCGCCAAGCAAGCCTGATGTGACTTGACTTATGGACCAAACCATTTGCATCTTTCAATATCAAATGCTTTCCAGCACTCCTTAAATTCAAAATTGTGGCTTCATCATTGAACTTCTGTTCTTTCCCTAAATATTGAGCTAATGCAACTAAAAGATGCTCATTAATTGGATCAAAATCTGGCGCTCTAGGCACTTCTCGATGAGTAGGCGTCAATAAATTTTCCGAAGCAAGTGAATTACTGGATTGAAAGAATGCTCTTGATCCAAGAGAACATAAAAGCAATGAAGCAACAATTATTTTTCTAATGGCCAAAAAAAACAAAAAGCTTTTCTCAGAATACTTAGAATGATCACCTTCAAACAATATGAGTTGGCTTAATGACGGTCTAGGAAGTAACCTTAATAAATTATAGAATTGGATATCAATGCCAAAGCTCAAGACCCGCAAAGCTGCCGCAAAGCGGTTCAAAGCTACTGGCACTGGGAAGTTTATGAGGCGCCGAGCCTTCCGCAATCATTTGCTCGATCATAAGAGCACAAAATTAAAGCGACATCTCGCAACAAAAGCAGTTGTAGATGAGCGTGACGCGGAAAACGTAAGCCTTATGCTTCCTTATGCTTAAAAACTAGTGATTCTCATTAGTCATTTCAATTTTTTTAATCCCAAAATTATTTTTTTGCACTCATGGCACGCGTAAAGAGAGGAAATGTAGCTCGCAAGCGCAGAAATAAAATACTTCGTCTCGCTAGAGGCTTTAGAGGAGGTAATGGAACACTTTTCCGTACTGCTAATCAGCGCGTAATGAAAGCCCTATGTAATGCTTATAGGGATAGAAGAAGAAGAAAAAGAGACTTTAGAAGATTATGGATTGCTCGAATTAATGCAGCTGCAAGGATTAATGGAATTAGCTATAGCAAACTTATGGGGGATCTAAAGAAAGCAGATATTCATATCAACAGAAAAATGCTTGCTCAACTTGCAATTAGTGATCCTAAAAGTTTTACAAATATCATTGCAACTGCCAGCAAGTAAATCTGAATTCTCAAATATTTCTTACTATATTAACAAATTAATATAAATAATAATTGAAGTTTAGGACTTTAAATAAAAAAACTTCGTTATATTATGACTAGTTCATAGAATAGAAATTTTTGATTTTTATCAATTTAAATTAAACTATGAATATGGACCTTCCTCAAACTTACCTCATAGGTCTCAGCTTACTATTGCTAATAATTGCAATTTTAGTAGGTAGACAACTGTTAAAAGTTCGTGCAAATGAACTTAAGCTCATAAAACTAGAAAAAGATGGCTCAAGTTCAACTCAATCAGCAGCAGAGTTATATGAACTTGCCTCAGTACAAATAAAAAAAAGACTTTATCCACAAGCAATATCAACTCTTAAAAAAGCTTTAAAGGAGTTAAATGACAACGAACCAAATGAAGCGATTGCCCTAATTGAAAATGCGTTAGGTTTTGCGATGGCCGCACAAGATGACTTCAAGTCAGCCATAGTGCATTATAAAAAAGCAATTAAAGCAAAGTCTGACTATCCTGTTGCTTTAAATAATCTTGCATTTGCAAATCAAAAAATAATGCAAGACGAAAAAGCCTATGAAATTTATCTAGAAGTTGTAAAAATTGATCCAACTAACAAAACAGCATTAGAGCAAATGAAAAAAGTTGAAAGAAGAACTGGGATCAATAAAGAAACAATTGAAGAAAAAAAAGGCTTTTAAAAATTTCTATCAAACAAAATCACATTTCAAGCATGTCAAAAACCTCAGATTTATTAACTATTGGCAGCAAAACTTTCCAAAGTAGGCTTTTAACAGGTACGGGAAAATATAAAAACTTAAAAATAATGAAAGAAAGTATTGAAAAATCAAATTGTGAAATAGTGACTGTTGCAGTGAGAAGAGTTAATAATGCAGAAACAGGTCATACTGGATTAATTCAATCAATTAATTGGGAAAAGATTTGGATGCTTCCTAATACAGCAGGTTGTTGTAACGCAGAAGAAGCAATTCGAGTTGCAAAATTAGGAAGAGAGTTTGCAAAATTAGTTGGGCAAGAAGAAAATAATTTTGTTAAATTAGAAGTCATACCTGATCAGAAATATTTACTGCCTGATCCATTTGGGACACTAGAAGCAGCTGAAAAATTAATAAAAGAAGGGTTTACTGTTTTGCCTTATATAAATGCTGAGCCATTATTAGCTAAAAGACTAGAAGAAATTGGATGTGCAACCGTTATGCCTTTAGGGTCACCTATTGGTTCAGCACAAGGAATTCGGAACAAAGCAAATATTGAGATAATTATTGAAAATTCTAAGATTCCTGTCATTGTCGACGCAGGCATTGGAGTTCCTAGCGAAGCTTGTTTTGCAATGGAATTAGGAGCAGATGCTGTTCTAATTAACAGTGCTATTGCGTTAGCCAAAAATCCTCCTTTAATGGCCTCAGCAATGGCTAAAGCAACTGAGGCTGGAAGAAATAGTGTCATTGCGGGAAGGCTTCCTCAAAGCTCATTTGCAACCGCAAGCTCACCTTCTAAAGGTTTGATTTCGGAAAAATCTAATTAAAGATATTCATGTAAGTTGGCCTTAGGTTCAAATAATTAAATAAAAAAATGCCAGTTACAAATGAAAGTGAAGGTCGTTTGAATGCATTTGCAAACGAACCAAAAATCGAAGTAATTGATCAATCATCCAGTGATAGTAAAGGATCTTGGAAAATTATCCTCGCAGGATCATTACTTTTAATAAGCCTTATTAGCTTCTCATTAACTATCAAGTGAAACCCTTGTAGTAGCTTGCTAATGATGAGCGCAATCTTTTTGAGGAGCTTGGGGTGAAAGTTTTAATTCTTGGTGGCGATGGCTTCTGCGGATGGCCTTGTGCAGTAAATCTTTCTGACAATGGTCATGAAGTCTTAATCGTGGATAATCTCAGTCGACGCAAAATAGATGTGGATCTAGAAGTCGAATCACTGACACCAATCAAAAGTATTGGAGAGCGACTAAAAGCATGGGAAGAAATAGGAGGCAACCCTATTAAATTCATACATCTTGATATTGCGCATGAATTCCAAAGATTACTTGATCTTCTCTTAGAAGAAAAACCAGACTCAATTGTCCATTTTGCTGAACAAAGAGCTGCACCATATTCAATGAAAAGCAGTGCAACAAAAAGATATACAGTAGATAATAATGTCAACGGAACTCACAATCTTCTAGCTGCAATAGTTGAATCAGGACTAGATATTCATATAGTCCATCTAGGAACAATGGGTGTCTATGGTTACGGTTCTCATCGAGGTGCAACCATACCCGAGGGTTACCTAAAAGTCGAAGTTCCACAACCAGATGGAACTCGTTTTGAGGAAGAAATACTTCACCCTGCGAGTCCAGGAAGTGTTTATCACATGACCAAAACACTGGATCAATTACTGTTTCTCTACTACAACAAAAATGATCAGATTAGAATCACTGATCTACACCAAGGCATTGTATGGGGGACAAACACTGATGTAACAAACAGAGATCCACGGCTAACTAATAGATTTGATTATGACGGAGATTATGGAACTGTACTAAATAGATTTTTAATGCAAGCTGCAATTGGATATCCACTTACAGTTCATGGCACAGGAGGTCAAACAAGAGCTTTTATTCATATAAGAGATTCCGTGCGATGCGTACAACTCGCTTTAGAACACCCACCTGAAAAAGGCGAAAGGGTCAAAATTTTTAATCAAATGACAGAAAGTCATCAAGTTGGTGAACTAGCTAAAAAAATATCAGCATTAACTAATGCAGAAATTAATTATCTGCCAAATCCTCGTAATGAGGCAGTAGAGAATGATTTAATAGTGGACAATCGATGTTTTATCGAGTTAGGCCTTAATCCAACAACACTGGATGATGGACTTCTCACCGAAGTAGTCGAAGTTGCTAAAAAATGGTCTGATCGGTGCGATCTGAAAAGAATTCCATGTGTTTCTGCTTGGACTTCTACTCAAGCCAAAGCAATTAAAAGCTCTTGACCAAGTGCTCACTATCCAATCTTACTTAAAGTGAAGATAGCTTTTTTTACTGAAACGTTCCTCCCAAAAGTTGACGGTATAGTCACACGATTAACCAAAACTATTCAACATCTTGTTGAAGAAGGAGATGAAGTCGTAGTTTTTTGTCCCGAAGGATGTCCCGATAGTTATATGGGAGCAAGGGTTGTAGGTGTTGCAGCTATGCCACTTCCGCTATATCCAGAACTAAAACTGGGACTTCCAGGACCAGCCGTTTCAGAAGAATTGGAGAATTTTCAACCTGATCTAATACATGTAGTCAATCCAGCTGTACTTGGGTTAGGGGGCATTTGGCTTGCAAAAACTAACAATATCCCTTTAATTGCGAGTTATCACACTCACCTTCCTAAATATTTAGAGCACTATGGAATGGGAATGCTCGAGCCTTTGCTATGGGAACTGCTTAAAGCTGCTCATAATCAAGCCATCCTAAATTTATGCACATCAACTGCGATGGTTAAAGAACTTGCTGATAAAGGAATACAAAATACTGCACTTTGGCAAAGAGGGGTAGATACTGAGACCTTTCAGCCTGAGCTTCGTAATGATTTAATGCGCAAAAGATTATTAGGAAATTTTAGTGATACTGGTCAATTATTAATCTATGTTGGCCGCCTATCTGCAGAAAAACAAATAGAAAGAATTAAACCTGTCCTAGAGGCACTGCCTAATACTCGACTAGCGCTTGTAGGAGATGGTCCATTTAGGCAGCAATTAGAAAAGATTTTCCAATCAACCGCTACTACATTTGTTGGTTATTTATCAGGAGAAGAGCTTGCAAGTGCTTATGCCTCCGGAGACGCATTCCTCTTCCCCTCTAGCACTGAGACTCTTGGATTGGTACTTCTTGAAGCAATGGCTGCTGGATGCCCTGTAGTAGGCGCAAATAGAGGAGGAATTCCAGATATTATTACTAATGGGGAAAATGGGTGCCTATACAATCCTGATGGGCCTAATGATGGTGCAAATAGTCTTATAGAAGCTACTCAAGCAATTCTTGGTAATGAGTTAGATCGCAAAAATATGCGAAAATCAGCCCGTCTAGAAGCTGAAAAATGGGGATGGGCAAGTGCTACTAAACAACTAAGACAATATTATTCAAAGACTTTAAAAAAAACTCAAAGTGACGTTGCTGCCTGAATTTCAAGCTGCATGAGGAGGCGGTGTTGGTGTTCCTGAAGGCTGTAAAGGTAATACTAAAGTAGCCCAATTATGAGGCCTTTCTGGTTTTTGTTTACGTGCTTGACGAATACCAAACGGAACTCGAATAACGTTTGTACCTTCTACTTGCAATAAATCTCCACGCCCAAGAATACTAGTCAAATCTCCTGGGAAAGAAGGCAAATCAATATCATCCTTTTGAATAGATTTATTTGATTTATCTAATGAATCAAGAATCTTCATAATGTCTCATAGCGAATTTGAAGAACTGGGCAAGAGAATAGACAGAATTCTCTTGAATACAGCTAAATAAAACCAAAAAATTCGGTTTTCGATGAAAATTTAACTATAAAAACCATTTTTAACCAGTGGTTCAAAAATTTTGATCAATCAAATCCTCTAAAGGAGGGCACGTACAAACCAAATTTCTATCTCCAAAGGCATTATCAATTCTCGAAACAGAAGGCCAAAACTTCATCTGATCTTTGACACCTAATGGGAATGCAGCCTGGCTTCGTGTATATGGTCGATTCCATTCATCTGAAGTTATACATTCCAAAGTGTGGGGAGCTTGCTTTAGAGGATTTATTTTCGCGTCAATTTTACCTGTAGCAATTTGTTCAATTTCTAAGCGAATTGAAATCATTGCATCACAAAAACGATTCAACTCTCCAAAACTTTCACTTTCAGTTGGTTCGACCATTAAAGTTCCTGCTACAGGCCAACTGACTGTTGGAGCATGAAAACCATAATCCATCAATCTTTTTGCAATATCTTCTACTTCAATTCCACTGATTTTCTTTAATGGTCTCATATCTAAAATACATTCATGAGCAACAAACCCATTGGATCCTTTAAATAAAATTGGATAATAAGACTCTAATTTTTTAGCAATAAAATTTGCTGACAGAATAGAAATTGAACTTGCTTTTCGTAATCCTTCTTGACCCATCATGCGTACATACATCCAACTAATAGGTAAAACACCTGCACTCCCATATGGAGCCGCAGAAACTGCATCTATTCCATTTGATCCACCACAATCAACAAAAGAATGAGATGGTAAGTAAGGAAGTAAATGATTAGCAACTGCAATAGGTCCAACACCTGGTCCCCCGCCTCCATGAGGAATTGCAAAAGTTTTATGAAGGTTCAAATGACAAACATCTGCTCCATATTTACCAGGCCTACATATACCTACTTGTGCATTAAGATTCGCACCATCTAAATAAACTTGTCCTCCATGAGTATGAATAATCTCACAAATTTCACGAATATTTGGCTCAAAAACACCATGTGTTGATGGGTAAGTAACCATCAACGCTGCTAAGTTTTCAGAATATTTTTCTGATTTATAAGAAAGATCATTAATATCTACATTTCCATATATATCACAAGAAATAGGAACAACTGAAAAGCCTGACATAACTGCACTTGCAGGATTCGTTCCATGTGCACTAGTAGGGATCAAACAAATATTGCGATGGCTATCACCACGTGATTGATGCCATGCTCGTATGACTAATAAACCGGCTAATTCTCCTTGAGAACCAGCATTAGGTTGTAATGATACGCCATCAAATCCTGTTAAAACTGAAAACCAATTCTCTAGATTACAAATTAATTCCTTATATCCAAGAGATTGATTTAATGGAGCAAAAGGATGAATTGAAGAAAATTCTTTCCATGTAATTGGCAATAATTCAGAAGCTGCATTTAACTTCATAGTGCAACTTCCAAGAGGAATCATTCCATCCACCAAAGAAAAATCTTTTGAAGATAATTTATTAATGTATCTCATTAATTCTGTTTCATTATGATAATCATTAAAAACAGATTGCTGTAACCAAGGCTCCTCTCTTAAAGGAATATCTTTTAAAGGCTTATCAAGATCAATGAGGATATCTTGAAATTCATCAATACTTTGCCCCTTTAATATAGCCAAAATAAAGCATAACTTATTCAATTCTTCCTTAGTGCTTAATTCATCAAAAGTGACACCAAATCCTTCGGCATTCTCTATATCACTCCCTAATGGCAATACACGTAAATTAAATCCTTCTAGCGAAGCTAATCTATGAATTTCAGTAGATTGACTACAATAGACTTCAACAGTATCGAAGCGTGAAACTAAAGGTAAAGGGTAATCAAGATCTAAAAGAACCTTTTCAAAAAAACTTCTTATTGAAACAATTTTATTGGCTATTTTCTTGAGACCTTGTGGACCATGATGAACAGCATAAAATGAAGCAATAACAGCCAATAAAACTTGTGCTGTACAAATATTGCTAGTTGCTTTATCCCTACGAATATGCTGTTCACGAGTTTGCAAAGCAAGTCTTAATGCAGATTTGCCATTTGCATCAACTGATTTTCCTACCAATCTACCTGGGACCTGTCGCCTAAAGGAATCCTTAGTCGCAAAAAATGCCGCATGAGGACCACCATATCCAATTGGGACGCCAAAGCGCTGTGAGCTTCCTATTGCAATATCAGCTCCAAGATCTCCAACAGGCGCCATCAAAACCTGCGCAAGAGGATCAATTGCAACTGTTACCAATCCTCCGATTTCATGTAAATCATTAATTACGTTAGAGGGGTCCCATATCTCTCCAGTTCTTCCTGGAAGCTGTAAAAGCAATCCAAAAACTTCATCACTAAAAACTACAGCTTTAGGATCAATCAATTCCAACGATATCCCTAGGGGTTCTGCACGGGTTTTAAGAACTGCAAAAGTTTGCGGAAAAACTTGGTGATCTACTAAAAATTTTTTAGCTTGCGAGTTTTTATTTACATTAAAACTAAGACTCATGGCCTCAGCAGCTGCAGTAGCTTCATCAAGCAAAGATGAATTAGCAATAGGTAAGCCTGTTAATTCAGAAATTAAAGTTTGGAAATTAAATAACGCTTCTAGTCTTCCTTGCGCAATTTCAGATTGATAAGGAGTATAAGCTGTATACCAATGTGGATTTTCGAGAACATTCCTTTGGACAACAGCAGGAGTACTGGTTCCGTAATACCCTAATCCAATTAATGATCTTTGAATAATATTTCTTTGAGCGATTTCATTTAGCTCATTTAGAGCTTCTACTTCATCACAAGAAATTGGTAAAGATTCTAATTGGGCATTTTTTCTATCAAGAATGTTATTCGGAACAACAGAAGCTATCAATTCATCTAAATCGTCGAATCCCAAAGTCCTAAGCATCAAATGTTCATGCTCTTGAGAAATTCCGATATGGCGGCTATGGAAATTGTTTTTATTGCTTGCACTAAGACTCATCTAAACCCTCCAAGACCAAATTCAAAATTATTTAATGTACAACATTAGAAAATTTGCAGAAAAATTCGCAGAAAAAATATGCACGTTAACAATATTAATTGGCTGAAAGTTTAGATGAATAAGAATCAGCATCCATTAAATCTTCTATCTCGTGAATATCTTTAGGCTTAACAAGCAAAAGCCAGCCTTCTCCATGAGGATCATTTTGGAGTTCTTCAGGATTAGAAAGCACAGAGTTATTCACTTGAACTATTTCACAACTAATAGGTGAATACATATCTTCTACAGCTTTAACTGACTCAACTGATCCAAAAGGCTTACCCTTATCAATAGAAGATCCAATCTCAGGTAAATCAACGAAAACGATATCTCCTAATTGATCTACAGCAAACTCACTAATGCCTATACGAGCAAGCTCGCCATCTAAACAAACATATTCATGACTATCAGCAAAACGAAAATCAGATGGGAAGTTGAACGGCATATAAATAAAGGCCAGAATTACTTACATATTTTGAGGCAATTTAATGAATCCTGCCTTAATTAGTTCAAAGAAAGCATTAATCAATGAAATTTCAACATGAGATCTATGACTTCCGCCTTGCACAAAAAGATTATATGGAGGCTTTAATGGAGCATCTGCAGTAAATTCACTTGTACTTCCATCTACAAAAGTTCCACCTGCCATAATTAAATCATTTTCATAACCTGGCATTGAAGAAGGTACTGGGTCTAAATATGAGCCCACCGGTGATGATGACTGAAAAGCCCTGCAAATAATTTTCAAAGCTTCAGGGTTCCCTATTTGAACCGCTTGGATAACATCACTTCGTAAATCACCAGGGGAAGGAAGAACCTTAAATCCAAAATGCTGGAAAGCAGTCGCAACCAATTCCGCTCCAATTAAAGCTTCTGAAACCATTTGAGGCGCTAAAAATAAACCTTGTAAAACAATTCGATTCAAATCGTATCCTGAACCTCCCTGAGATCCAATCCCAGGTGACGTAAGTCTGCAACAAGCCTTTTCTACTAAGTCAGTCTTACCGGCCACATATCCACCAGAAGGAACAATTGTCCCTCCTGGATTCTTTATCAAAGATCCAGCAATTAAATCAGCACCAACTTCAGTAGGTTCTTTTTCTTCAACAAATTCTCCATAACAATTGTCAACAAAACAAACACATTCTGGCTGCTTTTTATGAATTTCTAAGCAAATTTTCTCAATTAAATTAATCGAAAGTGCATTCCTCCAAGAATAGCCACAACTTCTTTGAATAAAAACCATTTTTATAGGCTTACTTAATGCTTTATCTAATGCAAGGAAATCAAATTCTTTATTTAAATCAAAATCTATTTGTTGATATAAAATACCAAATTCAAGCAAAGATCCTTGTCCTTTTCCTCTTAAACCTATAACTTCTTCTAGAGTTTCATATGGTTTTCCTGTCACGGAAAGTAAAGTATCGCCTGGACGAAGTAAACCAAAAAAAGAAGAACTTATTGCATGTGTTCCACTAACAAATTGCTGGCGAATTGCAGCTTTTTGACAACAAAAGATTTTCGCGAATATTCTATCAATGACTTCTCTATTTTGATCACCGTGTGCATAGCCAGTTAAAGATGAAAAATGATGAGTTCCAACTCTTTCAGTAGAATAAGCTTTTAATATTTTATATAAATGGCCCCTAACTGCTTCTGTTCTTAGTTTAACTAACGGAAATAAGCTTTCTGAGATTTCATAGATTTGACTTGATATCCAATTAAAGGCCTTTTTATCATCATTAGCAAAAAAATCCATTCTCTGGAAAATCCTATTTATTCAGAAAAAATAATTTCAAGTTTTTCTTGATCTTTAAAAAGTAATGCTCTTTTCCTTAAATCATTTAAGAAATCACCTGCACTTGGACAAACTGATTGATTAAGTGATTGATTAGTTAAATAAAGATCTAACAATTCTCCATCTAATTCTTCAGCAGTATAATCCCTAAGTCCTGACATAACAGCAGCAAATCTTTCTCTTCTATGTTTTGTGATTACAGGGTAAGCTTTTAAAACATGTTCACCACATAGCCTCCAAGACATACCTTTACAAAAATAATCAGCCAAAGCTGCGCTTAAAATAGGTGCTTCCTCCTCTTCAATAAACCAATTAAAAGAGGCTGGTAATGGTGACAATCCAACAAATATTTCAAAAAAAGCACCTGCTTTTAGTGGTTTAGCATCATCACCCTCTATTGGAAGTGCAGACCTTAAAAGAACCTTTAACAATTCAGGGTGTATTTCAGATAATTGAGCTTGAATCTTTTCGATCCCTCTAAAAAGTACTCCATTCACTTGCGCTAAAGCTAAAAAAACCTCAGGACTTGGCGAAGCAAGCTTCCCGTTTCGAAGGTTGGAAATTTGCGAACTATGAACTCGTCCTAAATCAAGTGATTCAGCCAATGCAGGAAGAACTTTATGCGACCAGCTATTTCTTTCATGCCATACATGAATCAAATGAGCCATTGCTCTTCTGCCAGTCGACAATTGATCGCGAAAACCAGAAGTCACAAAATCACGTAAAAGATCGACCGATTAATATGATACACATCCTTATCGGTTATGATATACAAACATTATACGGATCACTCATGGTTTCCAGTGTGGTCGAAGCTTCGGCTCCTCATCGCAAACCAGTATCTGCAAGCAAGGCGCTGCAAGCTTCTGAAAAGCTGCAAGTTCCTATTAGATCAGGTTTAAAAGTAAGAAAAGCGCAAAAACGTTGGGGAACGGTCATTTTTATGACCACAATTCATGCATTAACAATATTTACTTTGCAAGCTAAATTTTGGAGCTGGCAGGCCTTTCTAGCATTTTTAATACTTTATTGGGTAACTGCTTGTCTGGGAGTAACTCTTGGTTATCACAGACTCTTATCTCATCGATCCTTCCAAGTACCTAAATGGTTGGAACGTGTCTTGGCTACATGTGGAGCAATTAGCTGTCAACATGGACCAATTGACTGGGTAGGTCTTCATAGGCACCACCACACATTTTCAGACACAGAAGCTGATCATCATGACAGCAATAAAGGTTTTTGGTGGAGTCATATGGGATGGATGTTTGAAGATGTTCCAGCAATGAAAACTGTTCCTCGTCTTGCTGGAGATCTAATTCAAGATCCTTATTATCGATTCCTCAATAAATACTTTTTAGCTCTACAAGTTCCACTTGGGTTTTTATTGTATTGGATTGGATCTTCTACGGGTGTAGGAGGATGGTCAATGGTTTTATGGGGAATACCTCTAAGACTTGTTTTTGTTTATCACATAACTTGGCTAGTTAATTCAGCGACTCATTGCTGGGGCACACTTGCTTATGACAGTGGCGATAATTCAAAAAACAATAAATGGGTGGCAGCACTAACTTTTGGAGAAGGTTGGCACAATAATCATCATGCTTTTCCAAATTCTGCAAAGCATGGTCTGCAAAAAAGACAGATAGATTTAACCTGGCAGCATATAAGATTTCTAAATGCCCTGGGCCTTGCAAAAAAAATCAGATTACCTATCGCGTCGTAATGTTATCTAGCTAATCACTAAGAAATTCATTAATTACTCAACACCATGGCAAAAAGAGTACAGGTAGTTCTTCTAGAAGACTTATTGAATCTAGGAAAAGACGGAGATGTAGTTGAAGTTGCTCCAGGGTATGCGCGTAATTTTCTGTTTCCTCAGAAAAAAGCTTCCGCTGTAACTCCTGCAGTTTTAAAACAAGTTGAACATCGCCGAATTAAAAAAGCTGAATTAGAAGCAGCTAAAAAACAAGAGGCTCTTGATTTTCAAACAGCACTAACCACAATTGGAAGATTTACTGTTAAGAAACAAGTTGGGGAAGACGGGCATTTATTTGGAACAGTAACAAATGGAGATGTAGCTGAAGTAATTGAAGAAGCTACAAAAAAATCAGTTGAGCGTCGAGATATAAATGTTCCTGAAATTCACGAAGCAGGTAAATACAAAGTACTAGTTAAGCTACATACTGAAGTTACAGCTGAAATTAATCTTGAAGTAGTTAGCTACTAAAGGATTAAAGCATCTGAAAAAATCAGAGTGAGAATCTCGTGAAATTCATTTTTGATAAATGGTAAGCATCCCGTACCCTTCAGATGTCAATCCTCCCGAAGGGTACGGAAAATCTTCTATGCGATCGAAAAATTCAAAAGAACCTAGTTTTGAAGGGCAGCCTGATTTAATACCTCCTCAAAATCTTGAAGCAGAAGAGTCAGTATTAGGTGGGATTTTGCTAGATCCAGATGCTATTAATCGAATAGCAGATCTAATACAACCAGAAGCTTTTTATCTCTCTGCACATAGAGAAATTTATCGTACTGCTTTAATGCTTCATAGTCAGGGAAAGCCTACTGATTTAACTGCTATGAGTGCCTGGCTAGCAGATACTGGCGCTCTAGAAAAAATCGGTGGAAATAATCGTTTAGTAGAACTAGTTGAAAGAGTTGCATCAACAGCTTCAATTGAACAAGTTGCAAAATTAATCAGTGATAAATATCTAAGAAGGCAACTAATAAGATCAGGGAATGACGTGATTAAACTAGGATTCGATCAAAATCTTCCTATGGAAGAAGTCCTCGATCAAGCAGAGCAAAGAATATTTTCAATAAGTCAAGAAAAACCATCAAAAGGACTTACTCCGACATCGGAAATTTTAACGAGTACTTTCAATGAAATCGAAAGTAGATCTCTAGGAACATCAGTAGCTGGTATTCCAGTCAATTTTTATGACCTTGATGCAATGACACAAGGGCTTCAACGTAGTGATTTAATTATTGTGGCTGGAAGACCTGCGATGGGTAAAACATCAATCGTTTTAAATTTAGCTAAAAATGTTGCACAGCTACATAATCTACCAGTGTGCATCTTTAGCCTCGAGATGAGTAAAGAGCAACTTACATATAGAATGTTATCGATGGAAGTTGGGATAGAAAGTGGAAGATTAAGAACAGGCCGTTTGCAACAAGAAGAATGGCCGTTACTTGGTGAAGGTATCAATACTCTGGGGCAACTTCCGATTTTTATCGATGACAAGCCAAACTCAAGCGTACTTGAAATGAGGTCGCTGTGTAGAAGACTAATTGCCGAACAAGGAAAAGAATTAGGCTTAATCGTAATTGACTATTTACAGCTAATGGAAGGTACAACTCCAGATAATCGTGTTCAAGAACTCTCTCGAATAACAAGAGGTCTCAAAGGCATGGCAAGAGAACTAAAAGTACCTGTGATTGCCTTGTCACAACTTAGTAGAGGTGTTGAGTCAAGAACGAATAAGCGTCCAATGCTAAGTGATTTAAGAGAATCAGGCTCAATAGAGCAAGATGCTGACCTAGTTCTAATGATTTATCGTGATGAGTACTACAACCCTGAAACAACTGATAGAGGTATAACAGAATTAATCGTCACAAAGCATAGGAATGGCCCCATAGGTACAGTCAAATTACTATTTGAACCACAATTTACTAGATTTAGAAATCTCGCAGCCTAACAACAAATGAATCATTTGCCATGATTAAGAGATGAATAAAATAGCAGCTACAAATGAGAGTTTTGATGTAATCGTCGTTGGTGGCGGGCATGCAGGATGTGAAGCTGCACTAACAACAGCACGACTAGGTCTGAAGACAGCTTTATTTACATTAAATATCGACCGTATCGCATGGCAACCTTGCAACCCAGCAGTAGGCGGACCAGCAAAAAGTCAATTAGTGCATGAAGTAGATGCACTTGGCGGAATTATTGGCAAATTAGCTGATGCGACAGCAATCCAAAAAAGAATTCTCAATTCAAGTCGTGGGCCTGCCGTAAGAGCGCTTCGAGCTCAAACGGATAAACGCTTATATTCACGAAAAATGATAGATATTCTTGAAAATACGCCAAACTTAATGCTAAGAGAAGCAATGGTTGTAGACCTTGAAATTGATTATGAGGTTTCAATAAAAAAAGAAGAGAGAAATAATATCTCAGAACAAAGAATAGGAAAAATTAAAGGAGTAAAAACATATTTTGGAAGTAGCTATATGGCAAAAACTGTCATCTTAACCACAGGGACTTTTCTGGGAGGCAAAATATGGGTTGGGAATCAATCCATGCCTGCAGGCCGCTCTGGAGAACAAGCAGCAGAAGGACTTACAGAAGCATTGCAACGCAATGGATTTACAACTGATCGTTTAAAAACAGGAACTCCAGCACGAATAGATAGACGTAGTATTCAATTTGACAATTTAGAAGAACAAGTTAGTGATGCATATGATCGTTTCTTTTCTTTTGACCCTAGCAGCTGGACAAGTGGCAAACAAATGAGCTGTCACATGACTCGTACAACTCAAGAAACACATAAATTAATCAAAGACAATCTTCATTTAACTCCTATCTACGGAGGCTATATTGATAGCAAAGGGCCAAGATATTGCCCATCTATTGAAGACAAAATAGTTCGTTTTAAGGATAAAGAGTCACACCAAATTTTCTTAGAACCAGAAGGAAGAGATACTCCTGAAATATATGTTCAAGGGTTTTCAACAGGACTGCCTGAAAAACTACAACTTCAATTACTTAGAACACTACCTGGACTAGAAAACTGCATAATGATTAGACCAGCATATGCTGTTGAATACGATTACCTACCAGCAACACAACTACTACCATCTCTAGAGACAAAAAAAATCAATGGTCTATTTTGTGCTGGACAACTTAATGGAACAACAGGTTACGAAGAAGCAGCAGCACAAGGATTAGTAGCAGGAATTAATGCTGCAAGACTACTTGAACAAAAAGAGTCAATTTACTTTCCAAGGGAAGATAGCTATATAGGAACAATGATAGATGATCTTGTAAGCCAAGATCTTCAAGAACCATATCGTGTACTTACTAGTAGAAGTGAATATAGATTAGTCTTAAGAGGAGACAATGCTGATCGCAGATTAACCCCTTTAGGTTATAAGCTTGGACTGGTAGACGAAAGTCGGTGGAAGGCATTTGAAGTAAAACAACAAGCAATTAAAAATGAAAAGAAAAGACTGGAAGTTGAAAGGGTAAAAGAAACCGACATTATCGCTAAAGCAATAAGAAAAGAAACAAAGACCGCTATCAAAGGTTCAATAACTATTGCAGATCTTTTACGCAGACCCGGCATACATAGTAATGATTTAATTCGTTATGATCTGATGAATAAAAATCTACCTTTAGATATAAGAGAAGGTGCAGAAATAGACATAAAGTATAGTGGCTACTTAAAAAGACAAGCAGAACAAATAGAGCAAATAAAAAAACAAGGGAAGAAACTTCTCCCGAAAGGAATTGATTACAATACAATTAAAACCCTATCGAATGAAGCTCGCGAAAAATTAAATAAATCACAACCTAATAATTTAGGCCAAGCTGCCCAATTACCTGGCGTAAGCAAAGCAGACTTAACAGCTCTTCTTGTATGGTTGAAAATTCAAAATCTTAAAAAGAATCAAACTAAACATATAAGCAACTCGTTTGACAAAAATCATGAAGTGTCTACTAATTGTAGGAGGTAAGTTCTGAATCAATCACTACTGAAATCACCTGAATTAATTTGGGAAGCGCAAACCAAGGCTGTCCTTTCTTGTAAAGGGATTCAAAAGCTACCAGGACCATGGCAATTAATGCTACTTGGAGACGGCAGTCCCACAAGGCATCTACATTTGCTAACAGGTCATCCAGTTAAAGTGAAACTCATTGCAATGGAAATAGAAAGAACATTAAGCAAGGAAACACCAATAGAAGTAAGAGAATTAGAACCTCCACTAATTAAACGACAAGTATGGTTAATCTGTGGGCAACAAACACTTGCATGGGCGGAAAGCTGGTGGAATGCCAAGGAAGCAGATAAGCATTTACAAAACAAAAATCAGCCAATATGGAAAAGCCTTACTCAAGATAAGTCAGAACTTTTCAGAGAAGTAGATGGTTTAGCTCTAGCTAACGCGATCTGGCTGGAAAAAGAATTCCAACATAAAGGTCCATTTTGGTGTAGACATTACCGTTTTTTTCGTCATTCAAAAGAGTTAACTGTCATTAGAGAAGTCTTTAATCCCGAACTTGAATTATGGCTTGGCCCAACAAACAGAAGCAACAAAATATAAATTAACTTCTGAGAGAATTAATTACGTCTTCTATTAGATCTAGGCAAAGGACGCTTCGAAAAAGGCTTGGGTTCAGAAGCATCTAAATCCATTTGCGGTTTAGAGAAATTATTAGATGACCCTTGACGCTGCCACCTTTCAACACGAAAAGAAGAATCATCAGGCCACATTTGATTTGCGTTATCTTTTGTTTGTTCTTCTTTGTTTGCAGAGGCTATTGATTTTGGTCCTCTTAAAGAAATAGCTTGTAAAGGCCTTTTTTTACTCAAAGGCTTTGAATTGTAATTCAAATCAGATTCCCAAGGTTCCAACCAATCATCCTCTTCTTCAAAGAACCAATCTAATTTTTCTTCTACCCAACGTCCAACATTCTTTAAATTTGACGAAGAACGTTTACCAACAGTATCAAATTTCCTTTTACCTGGACGGTTGCCAGCAACACCATCTACAAGCTGTCTACCTGTTTGAATAAATTTATCCATCTTGCTTTCGAAGGAATCCCGACCACGAAGCCGACTTTGGTAGCGCTGACGATATGAGTCCATAATTAACGACTCCTTCGTTGTAAACGCAATTCCTGTCGCAATCCAATGCAAACAATCGAAATGCCACTTAATTGCAAAACAAACAAGAACAATTCCAATTCAAACCTCCTTTAATACAGACTCAAAAATCAGTAAGCACGTTGAGTCCCAACTTCCACCATGATGAAGGTTGCAACAACTCCTGCAAGCAACGCCTTTCACGATTCGATGATAAGGGAAGCGAGCTTTACATATTGGACAAATTGCCCACCATTTATGAGGTCTAGAGGGTAAGGGGTAATTATGACGAATACTGACTTTAAAAGCAGCCTGAGAAGAATTGATTAATTCCATTTTACGGTGAAAATTTGCTCCATGAACTTCTTTAATCTTTAAAATTAGATCAATCCAAGCATGAATCATCTCATGACAAAGAGTGCTTCCGAGAGCACTCTCAGGAAGATTTGCCAAGACAGGCCTTGATAAAACAATTTCAGAACCTTTTTTACCGGAAATACGATAAAACCGCCTATAGAATCCAGCTGTACGCTTCAAACGCCCATCACTCCAACGAATGGACACTATTGGCTCATCATTTTTAACTAATGAACCATCAAAAAATTGACGATTAAATTTATGAAAAATAGGCAACAATGGGACCAAAGGCATGAATGCGTTAAGCAAAAGTCTTTTTAATCGATGACATTCTGACTAAAAGTCACTAATAAACAATGCACTTTCTACAGTTCATACGTCAGAATCATTTATCAGATGCATTAAGCCAATGGATGGTGCCTTAGTTCGAGAAATTGGAACAAAATCCCTTTTAGTAGGGG
>QCJQ01000011.1 GCA_003215935.1 Prochlorococcus sp. AG-409-D09 | reverse complement strand
ACAAAATCATGTTAACCCTTCTAGAACTTTCAGAAAAAGAAGGATTACAAGATTCATTTTACTTACACATGATGCCTAATCTAGGCACAAAAGAAGGGAAAGAAGTTTTGAAGTATTCCTCAAAAGATGATATAGGAACTACCGATATTCAATTCATAATAAAAGGTGCAATAAAGCAAGCTGGTCTTTTAGTGATTCTCAACGAGCATATTAAACATCAAACAGGAAAAGCACCATTTGGCGAAGAGTTTAATGTAAGGATTGCACCTAAAACAATTAATGAACTAGTTGATTTATGTCAACAAAAAATATCAAAGGATATGATGCCATTGCTTATAGGTGTTGGAGATACAGTAACTTCAACTAAAGACGAAATTAATAATTTATGGCTTAGAGGCGGAAGTGACAGGGGTTTCTTAACATTAATACAAGAGTTAGGCAAGAAATATGAACAAGAGAATCAAATTATCTTTGTAAATAGCTGTAATAAAGAAGTATATAGACCTAAAGCAAGTGACTACAGCTTAGCTGGCATAAGCGATCCAGAAGACATTCTTAAATTCAATGCAATTATTTACGAAGGGCCTAAGCAGTATGTTAAATGGTTTTCAATGATTGCAGAAGGTAGGTCAAAAAGAAAGGGAAGTAAAAATTAATAAAATAAACATAAAGTTTTATCTAAATTGTATCCCGAAAATCTTATAATTAATTTTATATACGCTTAATAGATTGTATTTCCTTGTTATCAGATTTCCCTCTAATAGACAGAATATCCTTTGAGACACTTCAAGTAAATATAGGCTATAAGTGTAATCAAACATGTATACATTGTCATGTAAATGCAGGACCGCATAGATGGGAGATGATGAATGATGAAAATATTTCTAAAATTCCAAGAATAATTAAACTGCACAATATTAAAACATTAGATATAACCGGTGGAGCTCCTGAATTACATCCTAGGTTTAAAGATTTAGTAAAAAGTGTTAGAGATCTAAATGTAAAAGTAATAGATAGATGTAATCTCACAATATTAAGTGAAAAAGGTTATGAAGATATGGCGAAGTTTTTAGCAAGTAACAAAGTTGATATAACAGCTTCTCTACCCTGTTATTTAGAAGAAAATGTTGACAAGCAGAGAGGTGAAGGTGTTTTTAAAAAAAGTATACTTGGCTTAAAAGAATTAAACTCATTAGGCTACGGACTAGAAAACTCTGATCTAATTCTAAATCTTGTATATAACCCAATAGGTCCTCATTTACCACCCTCACAAAAGCATTTGGAACAAAAATATAAAAGTGAACTTCTAAATAGGCATGGTATCCATTTCACAAAGTTACTTGCTCTTGCAAACATGCCAATCAATAGATTTGCTGATTTCCTAAGTCGACAAGGTAAACTTGAAGATTATGAAGAACTACTTAAAGAAAACCATAACCCAAACAATATTAAATCATTAATGTGCAGAAGTTCAATTAGTGTAGATTGGAATGGCAATTTGTATGATTGTGACTTTAATCAGCAACTTGGCATTTCACAAAATAATAATCCTAAAAATCTCCATGATTTACTAAGAGAAAATATTAAATTTAATGGGCAAAAAATCACTGTAGATAAGCATTGCTTTGGATGTACCGCTGGAAGCGGTTCTAGTTGCGGTGGGGCATTAACCTAAAGAAGTTTTTTGCTAGTTTCTAATAACAAGAAGGGCATAAAGCCCTAACGTTTAATGTTGATTCAATTAATTTAAATCCCATTTTTTCTGCTGCAGACTTTCCTGTTTGTAAAACTTGTGCACTTTCAAACTCTTCTGTTCTCCCACAACGAACACAGATTAAATGATGATGGTCTGGTTTTTCATCACTTAATAATTCAAACCTATGTCCTCCTTCACTAAGCTCTAATTCATTAAGGAAACCCATTGTAACTAACAATCTAAGTGTCCGATAAATTGTTGCCAAGGAAATCTTAGTATTTGTTTGAGTCAATTTATAATGAATTTCTTCTGCACTTAAATGAATACCCGAGCCTAACTCTTGAAACAAAGAAAGGACTTTTTTCCTTTGAGGAGTCATTCTCCTTCCTTTCTGATGTAATTCATTTTCAAGAGGAGAAGGCAAAGCTATATATCGTGGAGAAGCTACCATTTCCAAAACCTTTTTAAATTAATTATAATGAATAAAAAGAATATGGACAATTAAGTTTGAAGCTTTATATGAAAAAATTAGGTAAGATATCTATTCGAATCTTAACTGCATTCCACTTAGAATATGACTCATTCAAAGAAAAACAATCCTAGAAAAACGTGTATTTTAAATGAGTCAAATAGTATTTTACTTATTATTGATATTCAAGAAAAATTAATTCCAGTAATTACTGAAAAAGATAAAATAATTTGTAATGCCATCAGATTAATAGATTCAGCAAATATTCTTAATATACCTATAATCTCTACAGAACAAAGTCCGCAGAAATTAGGCCCAACCATAAATATCATAAAAGATAAGATAAGACATCAATCAATAGAGAAATCTGACTTTAGTTGCACTCAATGCAATGAATTAATGAGAAGGTTAACGGTTGAAGAAATAACAAATGTAATAATCTGTGGAATAGAAAGTCATATTTGTGTACTTCAAACAGCTATCAACTTAATAGAAAAACACTATCAGGTGCATATAATAGTAGATTCAATTGGAAGTAGAAATGCATTAGACAAAGATATTGCACTTAAGAGACTTCAATCGTCAGGAGCAATTCTATCTACAACAGAAACAGCAATATTTGAATTATGTAAAACATCAAACAGAAAAGAATTCAAGTCCATAAGTAATATTATAAAACAAAATAAATAAAAATTAAATCGTATGTACCATTTCCCAATAGGCACGTAATCCAAAAAGAAGATGATTACCCTTAGAAAATAAAAACATAGTAGACAAACGAAATTAATCAGGCAAAGTAGTTTAGATGCAAAAAAAAAATGGATGTTTTTTATAGAAGTCTTCTTCCTTCTATATTATTCTTCCTAATAGGCTCTATTCTTACTCTTTTAGGATCTAAAATAACAAAAAATATTCTTCGAAAGATAGTTTCTAGAACAAAAAGTGAAACTGATGACTACATTGCCAAAGTAATAGTTGAGACAATAAATCCCTTGGGTCTCATTATTAGCGCAACAATTGCTTGGAATATATTAGAAATACAAGAATTATTTTTGGTTTTAGATAAAACGATTTTAGCCTTAGCCAAGTTTGCATCCCTAATACTTATAGTGAGATTAATAAATAGAATTCTTTTAAAAGTTATCCAAAGATGGGCAAATCGAATTAACGACGTGTCAATTAGTAATATGATTAGATCATTGAGCCCAATGGCAAGAGCAACAATTTGGTGCATTGGAATAATTTTTTATCTTCAAAATTTAGGAGTACAAATGGCAGCTATTTGGGCTTTACTAAGTGCTGGAGGAATAGGCGCTGGGCTAGCACTAAAAGAGCCAGTTCAGGAATTCTTTGAATACATAACTATTCTTCTTGATAAACCTTTTCAAAATGGTCAATTTATTCATATAGATAATATTTGGGCTAAAGTTGAAAGAGTTGGAGTGAGGTCAACAAGACTAAGAAGTCTAGGTGGTGAGATAATTATTATGAGTAATAGTCGATTAACTAATGGAATTATATCAAATTATGCTGAGATGGAAAAACGTAGGCTAGTACATAAAATAGGAGTGGTTTATGAAACTTCTTATGATCAAATGAGGAAGATTCCAGAAATAATAAAAGGTATCATTGATTCAACAGAAAATGCAAACTATGATAGATGTCATTTTATTGAATTTGGTAATAGTAGTTTAGACTTTGAACTTGTTTATTTTATTCAGACCAGTGATTACAAACTTGCAATGACAGTTCAGGAAAAAATCAATTTAAATATAATGAAGATGTTTGAAAAAGAAAGGATATCTTTTGCCTTTCCCACACAAACTATTCATTTAGCTAATAAATAAGTTTATAAATTAGATTTCTCATACTTCCAAATAAATAAAGAGGAAAGTTCCCATAATTTCCTTGATAACTCTTCACTAAATGCTTCTTCACTTATTCTTGAAACTTCAAACTTAAATTTTCCAGGCAAATATAAGTTATTACTATAATAACTAAAAGAAGGGATATCATACCTACTATCTTTGATCAAACTTGCAAGTATTTTTCCCGCCACGTCAACTTTTTCTGTTATGCAAAATATATCTCTGGCTAAAAATGCAAAGATCTTCTGTCCGATTTCATTATAGTTTCGACTATATCTAAAGAAACCTTTTTTTGTTCGAGGTATTACCAACCCAGGAGCCCAAGCAATTACAGGGATATTTCTTCCCATACTTGACATTCGCTTGTATAATTCTTTAGCAAAAAGAATATTACATAATTTACTATCTTTATATGCCTTATCTGCATTAAAAGATAAATTAGGCTCTGATAAGTGAAATCTTTTTAAATCTTTTTCCCTAATTAAATACTCTAGGGAAGCTGGCTGGCCTATACGACCTCCAGAAGTATTAGGGTTATGAACTTCTGAAGAAGTTATAATAACTCTAGGCGATTTAGATTTGAATAGTAACGGCAATAATTCTTGAGTTAAATATTGGTGTCCAAGATGATTAACTGCAAATGTTAATTCAAGTCCTTGTTTTGAAAATCGTGCAGTCTTAGAACCAGTATATTGAAGGCCAGCATTTAACACCAAACAATCTATTGGTAATCCTTTATCAAGTAGCTGTCTAGAAAATTGTTTTATGCTAAATAAATCTGATAAATCCATTACACATGTATCTACTTTTTCTTGGTCATTACTATTATAAATTTTACTATCATTTTGCAATTTAGTAAGAAGCTCTTTCGATGAGTTTTTATCTCTACAGGGTAAAATTAGTTTATCTTTATAATTAATTAAGTGTTTTGCAGCCTGGAAACCTATTCCAGAGCTAGCGCCCGTTATTAGTATATTACTATTTATTGGTTGACTCAATGAATACTCCTGATGTATTATTTACTTATAGCTTAATAAATATTTTTATCGAGCACAATTTAAATACTTTAACAAAACAATTTTAAAAGATAAAAAGCATAATATGTTTTATTCATTTATTAATTTCAATATATTCCATTTACTTTAGCAACACAACAGTGTTGTAACTCAATCGGAAGGTATTGGAATCTCTAATAGATACATCTAGTTAATAAAAAAGTTCAATTCAATTTAAGAAGACCTAAACGATGTAATGTTCTAAGTGATATTTGGAGCAAGCTTGAGTGCCTAGAAATGCATCTCAATTAATATCTGGATATCTTTGTTCTGCTTTAACTTTAAATTTGGGTATAGGATCTCTAATTACAGACAGGGGTCACTATGAGCACTAATGCATATTGCGATGCATTAGTCCTAGGGTCAGGTCCTGGTGCTTTATCGATTAGTGCGGCATTAGGCAATGAAAACCTTAAAGTTGAAGTCCTTTCGAAACAAAAGCCTACTGATCCTTGGCCATTTACTTATGGAATTTGGGGAGAAGAAGTGGATGAGCTCGGTATAGAAGAATTATTAGCTCATCGTTGGAAGAATACAGTTAGTTACTTTGGGGCTGGATCAAAAGAAAACAATCATTTTGAAAATACACCTACTAAACATAATAGAGATTATGGATTATTTGATAAATCTAAATTACAAAATTATTGGATTAATCAATGTAATAAAGCCTCAACAACTTGGCATATAGGAATCGCAATAGATTTCGAAATAAATAATTTATTTAGTATTGTCAAAACCTCAGATGGTAAAGTTATAAAAACTAGATTAATTATAGATGCGACAGGTTACAATCCTGTTTTTTTAAAATCTCCTTATCAAGGACCAATTGCTGTTCAAACGTGTTATGGAATTGTAGGAGAATTCAGTTCACCACCTGTAGAAAAAGACCAATTTATATTAATGGATTATAGAAATAACCATCTTAGTAATGAAGAAAAAATAGAACCTCCAACGTTTCTTTATGCAATGGATATGGGAGACGGAAAATATTTTCTTGAAGAAACATCTTTAGGTCTTGCACCTCCTGTTTCATTAGATCTATTAAAAGCACGGCTTCATAGGAGATTGAAAAATAAAGGTATCAAAGTAAATACACTTGAACATGAAGAACTGGGGATATACCTTCCCATGAATATGCCAATACCAAATTTAAATCAACCAATTCTTGGCTTTGGAGGCTCAGCTGGGATGGTGCATCCTGCTTCTGGCTATATGGTTGGATCCCTTTTACGAAGAGCCCCTTTGGTAGCTAAAGCAGTAGCTACAGCAATGAAAGAAAAGGATTGTCCACCATCATTAATAGCTAAAAAAGGATGGGAAGCACTTTGGCCTGATGAATTACGAAAAAAGCAAGCGCTCTATAAATTCGGACTTGAGAAGTTAATGCGTTTCGATGATAAGCAATTAAGAGACTTTTTCATACAATTCTTTCAATTACCAAATAAGCAATGGTACGGATTTCTTACAAATACACTAAGCCTTAAAGATTTAATAAAAGCAATGTGGCGAATGTTCCAAAAGGCTCCATGGAATGTCAAATGGGGACTAATGCGAATGCAAGGAAGAGAAATGCAATTACTTTGGAATTTTCTGAAAGTAAACAACTAATATGAAAAGGAAAATATTAATAAGTGGAGCTAGTAGAGGAATAGGAAAAGCTATTGCTATTAAAGCCCTTGAGGATGGTCATCAAATAAGTTTAGGCTTAAGAAAGCTAAGTTCTATAAAAAATACAATACTAGACCCTAACATTTCCAATCCAGACAAAATCTCCATCAGTAATTATGATTCATTAAATAAAGACTCTGCAAAAAAATGGGTTCAGGAATCTATCGAGAAGTTTAAAGGAATAGATACTGTTATTCATTCGGCAGGTATATTTAATAAAACAGGACTACTCTTTGAAGATAATGAGATTACTGAACTAGACAAATTGTGGAAAATTAATTTTTTAGGGCCTTGGATTCTCACAAAAGAATGCTGGAATCAACTAATTAAAAGTAAAAGAGGAAGAGTAATAATATTAGTTTCTATGAGTGGTAAAAGATCAAAAGGTAATCTTGCAGGGTATTCCGCAACTAAATTTGCATTAATGAGTCTTAGCCAAACAATTAGGAATGAAGGATGGGAAAAAGGTATTAGAGTTACAGCGTTATGCCCTGGTTGGGTAAATACAGATATGGCAAAAAATGTGACTGCTATTGACCATCTAGAAATGACACAACCTGAAGATATTGCATTAATTTGCTCCAATCTTCTGCAACTTCCTAATAGCTCAATTCCTTTTGAAATAAACTTAAATTGTATTTTAGAAAAGTAAGTTATAATTACTTTTCAATTAATACTTTTTGATTATTCTGATTTCTGCTGAAGAATGAGAAAGTGGCTACTATTATAGTCCTAAAGTAACGATGAAAATAATTACGGTATAATGAACCTATTGCTTTACCTGTTGAATAAGTCCTTTGAATTAAGCCTACTAAAAAATTAAATAGCCAAAGTATAATTAATATAGTTAAAACAAGTGAGGCGATAGAATAAAAACGATCAAGTTGATCCTTTAAAGGCTCTAAAAATTGCAGATAATCAGCTAAGTTCATAATCAAAAATTAAAATTAGATAACAATTAAAAAGGCATGCCTCATATAATAATTTAATCAAATTATATCAGAATTGCAATAGATGCAATAAATATATTCAAAAGGGTTTCTTTTTATATCAATTATCAATATATTTAAATAATTCATATAGTACAAATGAAATACAATTCAATGAAATTGCTATAAAGAAAGCCTTACTTCTATTAATCCACGAAGAAAATAAAGGTAGATCTTTTAAATCATATCCTCCAAAATTACCCAGAATAGCCAATATCCACATAGGCATAGAGGCTAATACAATTGAATAAGAAAGACTTAACAATAAAGGACTACCTATACAAAGAAAAAAGAAAAAAGATACTAAAAATAAAATAAGAAGGGCATTAAAGCCAACATCCACTTCTTCTCCAAGAGTTAACGGCAAATCACCTTTATCTGTTAGTTGCTTAATACAGTCTTGTTTCTGATCATCGGATAAACGAAAATATGTCGAATCAGGAACTCTCTCTGATTTATATCTTCTATATAGTCTTGCAATTAAAGACTTAGGCTCATTAACCTGGAATACTTTTATTACTTCATCTGGAGAAAGTTTCTCAAGTTCTTTTTGTAAATTCTCACAAGTGCCGATTTTATATAGATCTCCATTTCTTAGCAGGTAAACAATGCCTTTCTTTTTTTTATCCAAATGTATAGTCACAATTAAACAAACTAAAAGCAGTCAATTCAAATAAAGACTAACGCATTCATCTAATGTTAATATTAGTTTAACTAATATTAACATTAGATGAAATGAAATTATTATATCAAGAACATCTTGCTTTAAATATTTGCTCAAGATTATCTATATAAATCATCCAATGCAATGCAAAAAACAAGTAGTATTTTATATAGCTTTAGAAGATGCCCTTTTGCTATAAGAGCTAGATGGGCTTTAGCTTTAACAAATCAAAAAGTCATACTAAGAGAAGTAATTCTAAAAGACAAACCCAAAGAATTAATAGAGATATCAAAAAAAGGAACTGTTCCGGTACTTATTACTGAAAATGGCGAGATAATTGATGAAAGTATTGAGATCATGAAATGGGCTATCAGTCAAACAAATGGATTACCTTTATCAAACCAAAGGACTAAAGAGGAAATAAAAAATATAGAAGAATTAATTATCAATAATGACATACATTTTAAATACCATCTCGATCGCTATAAATACTCTTCTCGATACATTAATATTTCAAAAGAAGAGCATAAAACTGAAGCAATGAAAATAATCTATGATTTAAACAAAAAACTTTCAGAATCCTCGGATTTTTCTAGAAAATGGTTAGTAGGCAACTCAGAAAGTCTAGCTGATTGGGCTATTTGGCCTTTTATTAGACAATTTAGAAATACGAATCCTCAAATGTTCGATATGGATAACAACCTAGAATCGGTTAGAATTTGGTTGAATTACTATTTAAATCATAATAAATTTAAAGTTGTAATGAATAAATATTCGCAATGGGTATCTAACCATAAGAAAGAATACTTCCCAGCCTAAGAAAAAAGCAACATCATTCTATCATTCGTCTTTTATCAATAATAGTAGCAAGTTGAAGAAAATAACCTGCAGTACAAAATTTACCTAAATTACGGTCTCGATTTCCGATATCACTTCTGAATTCAGCTGTTTCTGCCATGAGTAAATCCAACTGATCTTGAGGTAATTCATAAAGCTCTTTAAGCTCAATTTCGCGTCCTAATAAATGACTCTTGAACCATTTTTCCCTCATCTCCTGAGGCTGAATATCTTCAGATTTTTTATTATTCATATAGTTAAATGAAATTAATTAATACTAGCGAATGAGAATTAATCTTGATTCTTTGTATATAATTCGTCACCCTTAATCTACTTGATAATTAGCTGGAAATAAAAAGGCTATTAGAAAAAGGAAAAAAGTAATTAAGGCACAGATTTCCGTCCATCCAACTAATCCTAACTTAACAAGTAAAATAGGTGATAAAACTGTTATTAATCCACCAGACAAAAGAGGCTGAAGAAATAGTTGTTTTATAGAGAAAACTGAAAGTGTATTAGTTACATTTCTTGGATCAGCCAATCTGAGCAAAAGCAAACCACTTGCAGCAACGCCAGTTGCATTTCCAAACTCAACAATAGATCGTTCAAACCATCCTTTATTAAATAACAGTTTAGAGAAAAAAAGCATCCCTGCCAAATTCCAAGTAAGTCCACCAACAGCAAGAATAGTTATAGGTATTAAGTTATTCAAAAGGATTGGGATATTAAGTCCTGCCATGGCCGTAATAATTAACAAATCAGTTGAAAGAATTCCTATTTCTCTTTGAAAAATTGCCGAAATATAATGAGTCATTTTACTCTTTTCCAATAAAAATCTAATAAGCAAAGAACCTAATAAGGCCAGTGGAAAAACAGGGAAGGCTAGGACTACATCTTCTAAAATGTCTCCCAAAAAAGGAGCAATTAAATGAAGTAAATATTGTCCCAAAAGACCTAGAATTATTGCAAAACCTACTAAAGCCAGGTTAATAGCAAGATCACAAATTTGCTGAATAAAATCTGATGAAGTCTCTTTATTATCTGTATGTATTTGATCAATATCAGTATCATTTTCAACCCATCCGAATAAGCGCCCTATAATAACTAATCCACTACCCATAATTGTAGAAGAAAGCAATCCTACTGTTGCCATTGAAAGTCCCAAATCCAACCCTTCATTAAAACCTAAATTTTCAAAACTTTTACCCATAATTGCAGCGGCTCCATGGCCACCCTCAAACCCAACTTCTATAAGACAGCCCATTAAGGGATCTACGCCTAAGAAAGGAAGCAAAACAAATACAACTATCAGACCACCTACCAAATACTGTCCAAACCCCATCAACAGTGCAAATAATGATTGAGCTACTACTGGATGCCATAGGCCTTTGTTGTTAGGGATAGGTCTTCCAAGCATCAAAGTTGCAAAAACTAAAGTCAATAATGGAGTCGGCAATTGAACCCAGATTTCAGTTATTTCTTCAGGAAGAATAGAAACAATTCCATAAGGGCCTAGTAAAAGCCCTAAAAGTCCTACTAACAAAGCAATTGGGACACCATATCTTTCCAGTCGCATAGCAGATTCAAGCCTCCGTCCGAAACTCAATAAAATCCCTAATACAAGTAACAATCCCAACGCCAGCCAGAAAGTGGGGAATGGGTTTATTTGGAGAAAATTCTTTACCTCCAAAACCTATCAAAAACACATCACTCTCTAAGGAAAGCACAAATTCAAAAGAATAATTCAAAAAACCTTTGCATTAAAATAGAAATTTTTAAAGACCGAGTAAAATTTGCCTTTTAAGAAGGTCTAAAATAGAAACTTCAAAATATTAGGTATCTAATTACAAGTCAAACAATTACTAGATAATTAAAAATAAAAGCAATGCATGTAAAGCAAATTCAGCAATATTCATTTTCAGAGTAAAATCTGAATTTCCTAATTCATTGGAAGAATCAGTATTTTCAACAAATTTAGAAGATTCCCTTTGTGATAAATAAGACATTTAACTATTCCTACTGCATTTAATAAAGCGTATTAAATGATTTTGGGAAGAGCATAAAAAAAAAGGCCTCACAAAATTGTGAGGCCTTTTACTTAAAACTCTTTATAGAGAACTACCTAGGGTGGAAATTACTTCAGGGACACTGAAGCACTATCCATACTTCCTAATGCATTTGTAACGCGTTTAAAATCAAAGCCCATAGCACGAAGAGCATGCCATAAATGACCTTGAATAAAGAAGAAGCCTAAATAGTAATGAACATTAGCCAACCAAGCACGAGAAGTATGTGCTCCATTTGCTAAATCAACAGTATCAATCCAATAAGGAGAAATACCAAACTTAAGTGCTAGAGGCTCACCGAACCATTCAACAGGATAAACAGTTGTGTTTGTCGCACTCCAGAAGGCTGCAACAACTGCCATCCAACCAATCCCTGCAAGAGACCAAGAAAGAATTGCTTCAGCAGATAGAAGACCAGCTCCTTTGAACTTGGTGTATTCACCTACTTGTTTTGTAGCAATATGGAAAGCTCCGCCTGAAATCTGCAAGAACGCCAAGAAAGCATGGCCACCCATTACATCTTCAAGGCTATCAATAGCAAGAAAATCAAATTGATGATTCCAAATCGCATTTAGATTTAGATTGTATTCAACTTGGCGAACAGCTCCAATAGCAGGATCATAAATTCCATGCCACTTTGCCCATTCAACAAACCAAATAACTGCTACACCAAAGAAAATTAAATGGTGTCCAAGAATGAAAGTTTGGTTATCAGGGTTATCCCATTCAAGCTTAAACTTTCTGGCCTGAGCAACAGAAGACTCCTGCATATCGCCAGAGAAAAGCAAAGAATGCAGTAATCCGCCAGCTCCATAAACCATGGAACCAACAAGGTGAACTACTGCAACTGCTACAACAGCACTGCCACCAACAAAGGCGCCAGTCTCATCAAAACCAATTCCAAGTGCTGCCAAGTGTGGAAGCGCAATTAAAGGCTGATGACCCATTGGTACAGATGGATCAAATCTAGCCAATTCAAATAAAGTGAAGGCACCTGCCCAGAAAGCAATCAGACCGGTATGAGCGGCATGAGCTGCAATGAATTTGCCTGAGCGGTTGGTGACCCCAGAATTACCAGCCCACCACCCGTAGGTGACATCTGGATTTCCATAGGTCTGCATTAGAAGTGCAAGTCAGCAAAAACGTACAGACACTACTTCATATTTTGCCCATGCCAATATATATATATATTCTGAAATTAAATCAACATAAATTCTGTCTATCCTTCAAGAGAGGGGATGAAAGGCAAAATTAAGCTGAAAATGGAATCAATATTGAATTATTCATAGCAAAAGAGCTCTCAGAAAAAGAAAAAATTGGTTGATTTTCCTCTACTTAAATTAAAAATTTTCAAAAAAAGGATTTTTTCCACTTCAGAAGTTTCTTATAGAAAAGTGATTTCCACAAATCTGCCAAGAGATATATATATGAATTTGATAGATAAAAAATGAAATGATGAAACCAAAACAAAAGAGAAGAGAATATGTAATCAATCTAAAAATAGAAATAGTATCTCTATATTCTTACTATTAAATCTTTAATAATATTAATTGTACTAATGAATTTCTCTAAAATAAATGCAAATTCTATCAATCTAGAAATGGAAACAGAAGATCAGTATAAATTGAAGGCAAAGAATTATAGAAGCTCAGAAGAATATAGCAAAATGATTTCTCTTTACCCTATACTTAAAAGCTCTATCAATGAATGTAAAGATGAGATACTTGTCGCATAAAATCTAGAAAATAATTAGTTAATAAATTTGTAATCTTACTAAATTAAATTTTTACATAGTTAAATGAAATTGATCAGGCAGCAATATTTGATATAGGAACGTCATGAGACTTCCAATAATCCAATATTTCCTTACACCATCTTAAATGATATATAAAACTGGGTTCCCATAGCTTATTCTTCATAGAAGTTGAGCTTCTCCAATGAGTACCAGGTTTTAAATATCCAATTTCCCTCCAATATTCTAGTGTTTGCCTGGAAACGCCTAATTTCTTACTAGCCTCTGTCTCTGAAACCCATGGAGATTGTTTCATGGCTATTTGAAATTCAAACCATTTTTAACGTCATCAATAAAAAAAAGTAAGTGTTTTTGCGAAATTTAAGTAGAAATACAGTGGTAAAGGATAAATTTCAAGCTCCTAAAAAAGAATTAAAGATATCGGCAGAAATTAATTCCAACTTCTTTTTTTTAAATCATTTAAGGGCATTAAAAATCCCGAATCCATAGATGGATGCAAACACGTAAAAACATTTAAATCTTCTTCAAGGTCAGAGTCAATAAACTCAGACGTATTCAAGTGATGATCATTATCCCAGCCTCTTAACCATTTCTTTTGATCTTTGAGTTCACTAAAAAAGACTTTTAGTCTGACTTCTCCATTTAAAACAGAAACCATATTTACCCATCTTTCATTTTGAATTCCTCCATAATTAATTGCCACAAAATGAAAATGCCCATTTTTTGCGTTAACTCTTGTCCATGATTTTATTGGAGGCCAGTTCAATTACGAAAATGATATTTATTCTAAAATTATATATTATTCTTGATTTTTTTATATTCTTTCCTTATTTCATTGATCAAAGCTTTCTTTCTATCCCTAATCCTAATATTATCTTGAAAGAAAACCTTATCCCTTTCTGAACGTGACATATTCATCCATGAAGCAATATTAGCTTTTTTATTTTTAGATATTTTAATTCTAAATTTATAAAATAATATAAATAAAAATATAATAAATATTATAGTAATTAGAAAAGATCCCATAATCATCCTATCAATATCTTATTTGAGAGAAATCTAGCGCAAATAGAAGAAAGCACAAAATTATCTACTGGATAGAAAACATTCTAAGCTAAAATGGTCTTAATCAAGATATCAATGTTATTAATAGGAACTAATACTTCCTTAGTTTTGTCTATTTCGTTTAAAGATTCATCCCGTCCAAGTTTTTTCAATCTCAGTTCATTATTTAAAATCTCATCTTCACCTAGCACTAATGCCCACTTAGCTTTACATCTATCTGCCCTTTTAAATTGTTTTGAAAAAGAAGAAGATGAATTGTCAATCTCAACAAATATACCTTTTGACCTTAACTTTCTAGTTATAGAAAGTGCTAACAGCTCAGCGTTTTGTCCTTTATTTACAAAATACACATCCGGAAAAGAAAAAGTGAAAGAATCCTGTGCTAACAATAATAATCTTTCAATACCTATTGCCCACCCTATAGCAGAAGTTTCTAGTCCGCCTAATTGATTAATTAAAGAATCATAACGACCTCCTCCACAAATAGTTGATTGAGCTCCTAATTGATTAGATGTAATTTCAAAAGCTGTATGAGAGTAATAATCTAAGCCTCTAACAAGTCGAAAGTTTTGAGAGAAAGGTATTTCTAAAGCACGTAGAATATCCATTAATTTCTCAAGTCTAAGTCTACTTTCATTACATAAGGAATTAATCAACAAAGGCGCGTCCTTTAAAAGATCCTGCGTAGAAGGAACCTTGCTATCAAATATCCTTAAAGGGTTTTTATATAATCTTTTTTGCGAATCTTCGTCTAGTAATTCAACTCTATTTTCTAACCAATTTACAATTTTATCTTGATATTTTTTACGATCTTCCTGATTACCAAGACTATTAAGTTCTAGTTTTAAATCTTTAACACCAAAATCATTAAGAAGATCCCATGCAATTGAAATTAATTCAGCATCATTAATTTCAGAAGATAAACCAAAAAACTCAACTCCAACTTGATGAAATTGACGTAATCGTCCAGCTTGCGGACGTTCATATCGAAACATTGGTCCTGAATACCAAAGTCGGAGAGGTCCTTGTTTTAAAAGGCCATGCTGAATCAATGCACGTGCAACAGAAGCCGTTCCTTCTGGTCTCAGAGTGCAAGAACGTTCACCTCTGTCTAAAAAAGTATACATTTCTTTACCTACTACATCCGTCCCTTCTCCAATACCTCTAGAAAACAACTCAGTCACTTCAAGAAGGGGAGTCCTGATCTCCTTTAATCCCGCTCGTGAAAAATGATCACGAAATACAGACTCAATCTTCTGCCAGAAAGGTGTTTGATCTGGCAAGAGATCATTCATTCCTCGTAAATTCCTGAGGTTATTCAAGGCAAATTCAACTCAGATATAAATAATGAAAAGTTAGGATTATTTCTAAAGGAGGCATGAAAAATCGGAAGCTATACCAACTTCAATAGTATAAATTCTAATAGGACAAATCAATTAACTGTTTTGACTTTAATAATGCATAAAAATGATCTAACAAAAAAATATTTTACTCTAGTAATAAACAGGACTAGTTCAATACTTCTAATGGCAATTTAAATTAGTCATAAAAGTCTATATGTCTTTCAAATCAAGCTAATAAGTTTATTTTTCTTCTGAGTGTTTAGATTAATAATTTCAGAGGTAGTCTAGAAGCATTTAATTTTCATAGTTAATATTATTTTTATCAGAATTTCTCAACAAGTACAACAGAGAAAGAAAGTTTAGCTACTTCTCTTTCGCTTAGTCTGCGAGTCCAAGCCCCTCGAATAGGATCATTCCATCTGAATCCAGCATTCTTAGCTAAATGCCTTTGATCATATGAGATTTCTGCTCGCATCAATCTTCTTGGCTCTAGGCCCTGAATTAACAGTTCCTCTAAATTGCTAACACGATGAAAGACCTCGGCAAGATAAATACAATCAGTTAAAGCCCTATGAGCATTCCAGACTGGGACTTCATAAGCAAGTGCAAGATCTCTGACCGAAGGTCTACTTTTTAGTTGTCTTTCAGAAGGCCAAGAGATATCTTCCATAGTGCAAATCCATGGTTTTGAAATCTTTGGCAAATGGCCACGTCCAAACCATTGGCGATCAAAATCAGCATTATGTGCCACTACTGCATCTGAATATTTCAAAAGGGCTTCAAAATACAAAAAAGCTTCTTCCCAAGGTTGAGAAAATTTAGTTATCTCTGCTGGAATCTTATTAATCAATTCAGCTGAATTAGATTCAACTGGAATTAAAAAAGATTGTTGGGCTAAGATTTTCCGTGATTTAACATGAAACAAAATACATCCTATTTCCAAACATTTGTCCTTTTCAGGGTTTAATCCCGTTGTTTCAGTATCTAATATTAAAACCAATTGAGGTGGTACGTTCATAGGGTGATCAAATTCTTCCTTTTTATCTACTTTTAAATCTGAATCAACATTTTCCATTTTGCCTGATCGATATAAATCCGATTTAGAAGAATTTTTGAAAGACGCAAGGAAGTCTAACTGAGAATTTTTATTATTATTCAATTTTTTCTCCTTAACAAAATCTTATAAGCATCTAATTTAATTATTCTGATGGAGCCTTAATTCTTCCACATTTGTTCTTATTTTGAAAGAATATTTATTAGAAATGAATAAATGAGAAGAATTTTTCCTATACATTTCCAAAATTAATGAACTTTACTCAAACCATAATTGTCTCTTCTGGAGACATTAAATGGCAAAGTTTCCAAGCCAAAAGAATTTATCCTAAAATCTTATTCTACTAATTACTACTCAAACCTATACTAAAGCATGAGTCGTTGGCGACGAATAAATCGAACATGGTGCAATTGGCCTTCAAGACCAATTGGATTAATTGAAATGATTGGGGGTAGCTATTTAGCTACAACTCCAACCATTAGTTATAAGCGCCTACTAGAAAGTCTAGTAAACAGAAATTTAGCTGTACATGCCTGGAGTTACGTCCCATCTCTTGATCACCAGTCTCAATCAAATCAAGCATGGAAAGAATTCAGAATACTTCGTGAAAAGCTTAAGGAAAGAACTGGTAATCTTCCATCATCAATAAGAATTGGACATAGTCTTGGATGCAAATTACATTTAATTGCTCCTGACAGAGGGCGTAATAGTAAAGGATTAATAGCTTTAAGTTTTAATAATTTCAAGGCAAGCAATTCTATTCCTATGCTGGGCAAATTATCGACAAAGTTTGATATTCAATCCGAATTTAGTCCAGGGCCAAAAGAAACAATGAGAATAATAATGGAACAATATATTCAAGAGAAAAACTTATTGATTAAGTTCAAAGATGACAAACTTGACCAGAGTGAGTCGTTAATTCAACATCTCCAAAAAAGAAGTAATCCAGATAAATCTTCACTGCTAGTACTCCAAGGAAGTCATTTAACACCTGCAAGTGCAGGGTTTCGAAACAAATTTTTTGGAGAATTTATAAATCAACAGAAGATTGCAAATTTAGAACAATTAATTACAGTGATTTACCAGTGGTCAACTAATTAATTAATTAATTAATTTCTCAACTTGTCTAATACTGAACGATCTTCAAGTGTACTTGTATCTCCTTTAACATCAGCACCTGCAGCTAAATCCCTCAAAATTCTACGCATAATTTTCCCACTTCTAGTTTTTGGTAATGCTTCACTGAAGTTAATTTCATCTGGCCTTGCTATAGGTCCAATTTCAGAACTCACATGGTTAATCAAATCCGTTTGAAGTTCTTCTGTTGAGGCTCTTCCACTTTCTAATGTCACAAAAGCAACAATCCCTTCACCTTTAACACTATCTGGCCTCCCAACAACGGCGGCTTCTGAAACAGCATCGTGACTAACTAAAGCAGATTCTATTTCCATTGTCCCAAGTCGATGACCAGAGACATTTATTACATCATCGACTCTCCCCATAACCCAAAAGTAACCATCGGTATCACGTCTTGCTCCATCTCCTGCAAAATAAATATAGCTACCATCCTTAGGGCGAAGGAATTCCCAATAACTTTCTCTAAATCTTTTTTCATTTCCATGAACGGTTCTCATCATTCCTGGCCAAGGTCGTTTAACAACCAAATAACCACCCTCATTAGCAGGAACAGAAAGACCATCTGAATCCACTACATCAGCTTCAATACCTGGCAAAGGCAATGTTGCAGAACCAGGTTTAGTTGGGGTAGCACCAGGCAAAGGACTGATCATCACTCCCCCCGTTTCTGTTTGCCACCAAGTATCTACTATTGGACATTGTTCTCTTCCTATTACATCTCGATACCACATCCAAGCTTCTGGGTTTATAGGTTCACCAACAGTCCCTAACAGTCTTAGACTCGTCAAGTCAAATTCATCTGGTATAGCTCTCCCCATTTTCATGAAGGCTCTAATTGCAGTTGGAGCTGTATAAAAAATACTTATATTGTGTTTTTGAATTAGCTCCCAAAATGCACCTGGATTAGAAGGCCTTGGAACTCCTTCGTACATAACAGTAGTAGCTCCATTCGAAAGAGGGCCATAAACTATATAGCTATGTCCAGTTATCCACCCAACATCCGCAGTACACCAATAAATATCGTCTGAACGAATATCAAAAATCCATTGAAAAGTGAGATGAGCCCATAAGTTATATCCTGCAGTAGTATGAACAACTCCCTTAGGTTTCCCCGTAGATCCAGAGGTATATAAAACAAAAAGCCTATCTTCGCTGTCCATATATTCAGGATCACAATCCGAGGATTGTGGAGTAACAACATCTTCCCACCAATAATCTCTACCGGATTGCATTTCAATATCAGCTTTAGTTCTCTGAACAACTAAAACAGATTTAACATTTGGACAAGAATTTCCAGCCAAAGCAGCATCTACTGCAGGTTTAAGAGATACTTCTTTATCTTTTCTAAATCCACCATCAGCAGTAATAACAGCGACAGCATCACCATCTATAAGTCGATCTCTTAAAGCTTCTGAAGAAAATCCACCAAAAACAACTGAATGAGGTGCTCCAATACGAGCACAAGCCAACATTGCTATAGCAGCCTCAGGAACCATGGGCATATACAGCGCAACCAAGTCTCCTTTTTTGATCCCAAGGGATTTCAAAGCATTTGCCGTTTTACAAACTTCTGAATGAAGTTCCTTATAAGTGAACCTTCTGACATCTCCAGGCTCTCCTTCCCAGATGAGTGCACATTTATCAGCATTTGATGTCTTTAAATGCCTATCTAAACAATTGAAAGAAATATTGGTTTTCCCTCCCTCAAACCATTTTGCAAAAGGAGGGTTGTTCCAATTCAGAACATTTGTAAAAGGCTCAAACCAATGCAATTCTTTTCTAGCAGCATCTCCCCAAAACTTGATGGGGTCAACTTGGGCTTCATCCACCATCTTTTGATAGGAATTTAATCCAGAAATTCTGCATTTATTAGACTCATCAAGAGAAGGAGAAAATACTCTTTGCTCATGAAGAACTGACTCTATAGTGGATGAAGATTCAAATGACATAAAATCAACGTCTATTGCATATATGACATTCAAGCTATTTTTGTGTAAAGGATCAAATAGTGAAATGGTTATTTAAAGAAATTGATGAAAACACACATGAAAAAACCAAAAGCATGCCTATTTGATCTTGATGGTGTTTTAATCGACTCAGAACCATTACATGGGAAGGCTTGGAAAAAAACAGCAAGCTTTTTCAATAAAGAACTAACAAATGCTCAACTCAACCTTCTAAAAGGAAGAACAAGGCTTAATTGTGGTCAGCAATTAATAGAGTGGATAGATGAGTCTATTGATTTAGAAGAAGTATTAGCTATTCATAGTCCAATTTCAAAAAATCTTATAAAAGAAGCCAAAGCTATGCCTGGAGCAGCAGAGTTAGTTCTTTGGTGTTATAAAGAAAAACTACCAATCGCTTTAGTTACCAGCAGTAGTGAAGAATCTGTTCAAAACAAAAGTAACCCGCATTCATGGATGAAAGTTTTTTCAACAAAAGTTCACGGAGATGATCCATTGTTGTCCGCAGGTAAACCATCTCCTGAACCTTATCTATTGGCAGCTAAAAAATTAAATGTCAATCCATCTTCTTGTTGGGCCATAGAGGATTCTATTTCAGGAACAAAATCAGCTCTAAATGCAGGTTGCATGGTTTGGGTACTAAACAAACAAAAAACCAATCACTCAAAAAATGTAAATCCTATATATATAAAAGAATTAAAAGATATCTTAATTACTTTGGAAGAAATAAATTAATAAAGCCTACTTAATACAAAATCAGGTAAATTTAAGAGAGCACTTTTAGCGGCAGAGTCAGGAAGCCAGCTAATTGAATCTCTTGAATCTCTTGCAAAGTCTTCTGCTAATTTTCTAGAGCGTTCTATTGCCTTAGAATTTCTAACAATACTTAATGCCTGCTGTAAATCCTGAGGAGCTGAAAATTCTCGTTCAATCATCAGTGATAATGATGGGTTTTCTTCAAGAGCATATAAAACTGGGGCAGTTAAATATCCACTTGCCATATCACTAGCCGTAGGTTTACCTAATTGTTTATCATCACCAGTAAAGTCCAAAATATCATCTACAACTTGAAAAGCTAATCCTAGTTTTTTGCCGAAGCGATGCAGTAATTTAAGATTATCAGTGTCAATATCACTTAAAACCCCTACAGCTTGAGAACTATTAGCAATCAAAGATGCTGTTTTACAATAACTTTTTTCCAAATAAATATCGAATGATTGCGCTGCTTTATATTTGTACAAACCTTGTTTTATTTCTCCATCAGCCAAGTCCATAATGACCCTACTTAATAATTTAACAACTTCTAAATTGTCTAAATTTGCCAAATGCCAGCTGGCTTGAGCAAAAAGAAAGTCTCCTGCTAATACTGCTACTCGAGGATCAAATAAGTTATGAACAGTTTTTACTCCACGCCTTGTTGCAGCTTCATCAACTACATCATCATGGACAAGAGATGCAGTATGAATCATTTCAGTTATTTGTGCCAACTTACGATGCTTTGATGAAAGTTCTCCGTTCGAAGATAGAGATCTTGAAATCAATAAAACAATGCCGGGCCTAAGACGCTTTCCTCCAGCACTGAATAAATGCTCAGCTGCAGCCTGCAAGATTGGGTGCCCAGCACCAATAAGGCTTCTCAAATCTGTCAGAAGCGTTTCAAGGTCCAGCTCAACAGGCTGAAGTAGGTCAGAAAGAGTTGTCATGCATCAGTTCTTCATATTCATACTAAAAGACTCTTGCCTTAGATCGAAGTGACACAAGTTCTACTTTTGGGTATATGCCCAACCAATGATTTGTTCGTGAGGCAAATCCAAATGGGTCTGATGTAACACAAAACCTTGTATTTAAAAGTGATTTAGAGGATGAAGATGGCATTAAAATATTAGATTCTTTGTAAGAATTAAATGTTTTTGCTAATCCAATTGCTGGATCAATCAATCGAATATCAGAAGGTAATAATTTAGTCAAAACATTTTTCAAAAGTGGGTAATGACTGCACCCAAGAACAATTGAATCAACTTTAGCTTCTAACAATGGCTGCAAATACTGACTTGCTAATAATCGCATCTCATTTGTGTTAATTTGTCCCATTTCAATCATTGGAACAAATGCTGGACAAGCCTGCTGAATAACATACGTGTCCATCTTACTAAGCAAAATATTTTTCTTATATGCACCTGAAGAAGCGGTTGAAGGAGTACACAAGATCCCTACACGTTTTTCCTGAATCATATCTATAGCTGAATCTATAAGACCAAAGACAGGAACACCTGCGAGGTTTTTCACAACATCCATTGCTAACGAATTAGTTGTATTACATGCAACAACAATTCCATTAACATTTTGATTTTTCAACCATTCAATCACTTCCTCTGCAATTACTCGGATTTCAGAAGCACTTTTTGATCCATAAGGAAGCCTTGCCGTATCACCTAAATAAATACATGAAACATCATCCTGAAGTTCAACAATTCTCTTAAGGACAGTGAACCCGCCAACTCCACTATCAAAAATACCTAATCGTTTATTCAACTTAAATCCCTAAGATAATTGATTATGCCTTTAGCTATTGCAAAGGCCATCTTTTGTCTGTATTTTTCTTTAGATAATTTACTTGCATCCATTCGCCCAGTAACAAAACCTATTTCAACCAATGCAGCAGGCATATTTGTTTTTCGAATAACAAAAAACCTTGCTCTTCTAACTCCTCTATCTGGACTCTCTGGGGAAACAGCTAAAATTTGTTCCTGAATGTTTCTTGCAAGGGATTGACCTCTATAACCAGAGTAATAATAAGTTTCGAGTCCATTTACATGTCTTTTTTTACCTCGTGAAGCATTTGCATGGATGCTTACAAATGCATTTGCCTTGGATCTATTAGCTTTGTTAACCCTAGGAGACAAGTCTAAATCTATTTCTTTTTTTCTTGTCATAACAACTTCTACTCCTTTTAATTGAAGAAATCTTGAGGTTTTCAACGCAACATCCAAAACCACATCTGTCTCACGCAAACCACTAATTCCAACTGCACCTGGATCAGGCCCACCGTGACCAGGGTCAATAACCACCCTGTAGCGATCTCTTGTCACATAAGGAAGATGAGAAGGATTAAAAAATAACTGAGATGTTTTTACTGATTTTTTATTACTAATATTTTTTATATTTCCCTCACCAATAGTTGAAATACTTTTTTGTGGCAGTCCAACTAAAGGTAATTCCCACAAATTAGAAGAAGTACCAATTAATTTCAACCTTGAAGGATCTAGTTGAACATTAGGCGTAAATTCAATAACCAATCTTGTCTGACCTTTAGATGGCTTACCTAAACGAATCTCTCTAATCACCCCATTACCTTTAAGAGTTCTTGGTGTAGTCAACTCTCCTGGAAAATCAACCCATACTCGATCTCCATTACCGGTGTTAGCTGATTGATAAAAAGCTCTTAACTTAACTCCCGTTAAAGTTCTTAATTGCAAAACCCCATCACTTCTTATTGCCCATGCAGCTAATGCACTAGCAGCATTACTCGGAAACAAAAAAGTGAAGTTACCAATAGATAAAGCGAAAATTAAAGCACTAATAAGCTTTCTTGAAGAAGAGAAAGCCATTTGATCAGAATAATTGCTTTTGTCTATGCTTGAGACTTGGCATTTGCTCTCTAATACGATCTACTCGCTTTTTATCAGCAGGTGCAATTGCTGCTCCTGGCATCACCCCTGCATCAGCCAGAACAGTGCCCCAAGGGTCTATAACCATTGCGTGACCATGACTTTGGCGTCGACCATAATGCAAACCTGTTTGCGCTGGAGCAACTACATAAGCAGTATTTTCAATGGCTCTTGCTTGAAGTAAAATTTGCCAGTGATCCTTCCCCGTAAATGCAGTAAAGGCAGCTGGTATCATCAATAATTCAGCACCTTTATCAACTAAATCCCTATATAATTCAGGAAATCTAACGTCATAGCAAATTGATAAGCCAACTCGGCATAAACCAGGAACTTCAACTACAGGTGGAGATTGATTACCAGGGGAAATAGTTTCCGATTCTCTATAGGTATTTCCCTCTGGCAAATCAACATCAAAGAGGTGGATTTTGTCGTATCTAGCTAATAATTGTCCATCTCTACCTACTAATTCACATCTATTCAAAGTTCTATTACTATCAGCTACAAGAACTGGATATCCTCCACCAAGTAAAACCACTTGATAACGTCTTGCCATTGTAATAAGAAATTTAGTGCATTTCTCATGTAGCGACTTCGCAATTTCAATCCTTTCTTTGTCATCTCCTAAAAAAGCAAAGTTTTCGGGAAGTCCTATAAGATCAGCACCTCTACGTGAAGCCAGTTCTATTTGCTCCTCAGCAAGATTGAGGTTTGCATCCACATCTGAGGTGCTTGTTAACTGTAAAGCTGCAACCAAAAAGTCAGGCAATGATTTAAAGAATAGTGGTTTTAAAGATCAGCTTGCACAAAGAACTCCACTTTGAACTTGCTTAGGAACAATAGTGAGTGTATCTAATGCAGCGCAACAAACAAAATCATCATCATGATTACCAATTCCTGCAAGCCTTTGTCCATGACTTGCAATACGTAAGCAACCTTCCAAGTCATTTTCCCAGGAATTCCATAAAGATATCGCCGCAAAAAGTTCATCGTTAGAAATTTTAAGATCCTTTATATTTTGCGATTGCAAATAATGAGCCAATCCCCCTGCCGCCAATGAATCTTCTAAAGAATAAGAACCTTCCCAACCACTCCCCAAAATCAAAACTTCTCTAGGGTTATCAGCAATTAATCTTTCTGCGACAGCCTTTCGATTGGGTAAAGCCAAAGTGTAAAGATTTTCAGTATCTTTAACCCGATCCAGTGATCTCGTACCATTTGTAGTGCTCATAAACAATCTTTTCCCTTGAACAATTTCAGGTTTTACACCTAAAGGAGAATTACCTAAGTCAAATCCATCAATTCTCTTTCCACCTCTTTCTCCTAGAAGAATTCGTTTAGATTCAGGCCAATTTGATGCATCAATAGAAAGCTGATTAAGATCTGCAAAAGCTTGGACAGCTTCTGCTCCATTATTTAACGCCCATGCAATTGTTGTGGTTGCCCTAAGAACATCAATAACTATTGCAACATCTGCTTTAATCTTTTCTGGTACATCAGCAGCAACATGAAAATAGGAAAGCTTCATAAAACCAAAAACACCCTATGTGGGTCAAAGTTATTTAATAACTTAATTAAATAACCTACCTTTTATGAAACCATTTCATCAAAGGAAAGCATCTCGCGACTTAAAGGGCTTTCTATCTCTCCTTGAAGAAAGAGGACAATTAAGGCGAATTAAAGCAAAAGTCAACCCTGATCAAGAATTAGCTGCTATTAGTGACAGAGTTCTAGGCATGGGAGGACCTGCACTTTTATTTGAGAATGTAATTGGATCTTCTATGCCATTAGCCGTCAATTTACTAGGTACTGTTGAGCGAGTTGTCTGGAGTATGGGACTTGAAAATACAACCGAACTTGAACAACTAGGAGAAAAGCTAGCCCTTTTACAACAACCCAGACCTCCTAAAGGAATCAAAGAATTTAAGAAATATGGTGGTATTGCTTGGGATTTATTAAAAGCTCGACCAGATTATGATCTAACGCCACCTTGTCATCAAAAAATCATTAATCAAAAAGCTCTGAATTTATATGATCTGCCATTAATCACACCTTGGCCTAAGGATGCTGAAGGGATTATCACCTTAGGTCTAGTAATAACAAAAGATCCTGAAACAAAAGTTCCAAATGTTGGAGTATATAGACTCCAACGTCAATCAGCTCAATCAATGACGGTGCATTGGTTAAGCGTAAGAGGTGGTGCTTTACATCTTCGGAAAGCAGAAGCCTTAGGACAAAAACTAGAGGTCGCTGTAGCAATAGGTGTTCACCCTCTACTTGTAATGGCTGCAGCAACACCAATACCAATTCAATTAAGCGAATGGCTTTTTGCAGGTCTATATGCAGGCGAAGGGGTACGTCTAACAAACTGCAAAAGTGTTGACCTTCAAGTTCCTAGTCATAGCGAAATTGTGCTCGAAGGAACTATTACTCCAGGTGAATGCAAAAACGATGGTCCTTTTGGGGACCATATGGGGTTTTATGGAGGCATTGAACCATCACCTCTAATTAGATTTCACTGCATGACTCAAAAAAATAACCCTATATATTTAACAACTTTCAGCGGTAGACCACCTAAAGAAGAAGCAATGCTTGCAATTGCATTAAATAGAATTTATACACCAATTTTAAAACAACAAGTTTCTGAAATTGTCGACTTTTTCCTTCCTATGGAAGCTTTAAGTTACAAACTCGCTATCATATCAATTAAAAAAGCATACCCGGGGCAAGCAAAAAGAGCAGCCATGGCTTTCTGGAGCGCACTACCTCAGTTTACGTATACAAAATTTGTTGTAGTTGTTGATTCCACTATTAATGTAAGAGATCCTAGGCAAGTTGTTTGGTCTATTTCAAGTCAAGTTGACCCTCAAAGAGATTTTTTCATCCTAGAAAACACTCCATTCGATACACTTGATTTTGCCAGTGAGCATATAGGTTTAGGTGGAAGAGTGGCAATTGATGCTACAACCAAAATTGGTCCAGAAAAAAACCATGACTGGGGGGAACCACTAAGTAGATCAAAAGAATTCGAAGAAAAAATCGATTTAAGATGGGAAGAATTAGGCCTTAAAGACATAAAGGATAATAAAGATCCCGATCCAACTTTATTTGGATATGTTTTTGATGAGTTATTACGTCAAAAACAAATGAATAAGGAATAAGGAATAAAACTAAAACTAACCTCACTGAAGCATAAAATTAAAAACAATAAATAAATTTACTATCTGAATTGAGCCACTCCATCAATACACAATCTACAAAAACACTAAGTAAGAGTGGTGGACTATCAGGGAAAGTACGTGTACCTGGAGACAAATCTATTTCTCATCGTGCTCTTTTGTTTGGTGCACTTGCTGAAGGCAAGACACTTATCAATGGACTACTACCAGCAGAAGATCCCATAAGTACTGCTAATTGCTTAAAAGCTATGGGTGTAAAAATTTCATCGATTAGAAAAGGTGTGGAAGTAGAGGTGAAAGGAGTAGGTCTGCATGGATTAAAAGAACCAGATGAAATTTTAAATTGTGGTAACTCAGGTACGACAATGAGATTAATGATTGGTCTTCTAGCGGCACAAAAAGGAAATCATTTTGTTTTAACTGGAGATAATTCTCTTAGACAAAGGCCTATGAAAAGAGTTCGCGATCCATTAAAAATGATGGGAGGAAAAGTTTTTGGGAGATCTAATAATAATTTAGCTCCACTATCAATTATTGGGCAAAAATTACATGGAGCTGTTATTGGGACACCTGTAGCAAGTGCACAAATCAAATCAGCAATTCTTCTTGCAGCACTTACAGCCGAAGGAACCACTACAGTAATAGAGCCTGCTTGCTCGAGAGATCATAGTGAAAGAATGTTAAAAGCATTTGGCGCACATCTTGAAATAGGTGGCGAAATTGGACGTCATATAACGATCCATCCAGGCTCAACTCTTAAAGGACAAATAATTGAAGTGCCAGGTGATATAAGTTCTGCAGCATTTTGGTTGGTTGCAGGGAGCATTATTCCAGGATCAGATTTAATAATTGAGAATGTTGGATTAAACCCAACTCGAACAGGAATCCTTGAAGTATTAGAACAAATGGAAGCAAATATTGAAATTTTCAACATTCGTGATGTCACAGGAGAACCTGTAGGCGATATACGTGTGATCTATCAAGAGCAGTTAAAACCTTTTTCAATTAATGGAGAAATAATGGCAAGATTAGTTGATGAGATACCTATTCTTTCTGTTGCAGCATGCTTTTCAGAAGGCGTTAGTCAAATAAGCGAAGCAAGTGAATTACGTATAAAAGAAACTGATAGATTAGCTGTTATAGCAAGACAATTAAATTCAATGGGCGCGAAGATTACAGAGCATCAAGATGGGTTAAGTATCAAAGGTAGAGTTCAACTAAAAGGATCATTACTAGATAGTGAGACTGACCATCGTATCGCCATGAGCCTAGCTATTGCAGCTCTTACATGTAAAGAACAATCAATCATTGAACGTAGTAACGCTGCCGCTGTTTCTTACCCAGACTTTTGGCAAGATCTAGAGAAACTTGGAACCAGATAGAAAGTCCAATTCAACCAAGCTAGGTGATCTGAGAAATCACATAACTGAAGATGGTAGCATTAGCCTCGAGAGCACCTACTTTCAGGAGTCATTCCATAGCAGGTATGGTGCAAAAAGAGAAGCAAAAGAGAAGTTCTTATATCCAGCAGAAATAAGTCGATTTAAGAAAAAAACGTCTATAAATGTTTTAGATGTATGCCTTGGGATGGGGTACAATAGTGGAATTATTCTGGAAGAATTAAATAAAGCATCAATAAGAATAAATTGGTCAGGTCTAGAAATAGATACTAGACCGTTAAAAATTGCATTATCCTCTTCTCTCTTCAGAAAAAGTTGGTCTCCAGAAGTATTAAAAATAATTGAATCAATTTACTATTTCAATGGATGGGAAGAGCAAGCAAGCAAAGGGGAAGTCCTTTGGGGAGACGCTCGAAAAACTCTAGATGAAATCCCCGAAAATATTAAATTTGACTTAATATTTCATGATGGATTCTCTCCTTCTAAGTGTCCAGAAGTTTGGAGTGAGGAATTTCTTACATCCCTTGCTAAAAGACTAATTAATGGTGGTCGTCTAATTACTTATTCAAGTGCAGCGGCAATAAGAGCAAGTCTAAAAAGAGCTGGGCTAAATATTTATTCACTTTTACCAGTAGAAAAACAAAAAAAACAATGGAGTTCTGGAACATTAGCCGCAAAAGGGGAGGTTATAAACTCTCCTTTCCAAGGTAATCAAAGATGGCAAGCTTTAACGCCTATGGAAGAAGAGCATCTTCTAACACGAGCAGCTATTCCTTATCGTGATCCAACGAGAAAGAGCACCTCTCTAGAGATTATTTCTCAACGTAAAATTGAACAACAAGCCTCCAGAATGATATCTAGTAGTGCTTGGAAAAGGAAATGGCTAAATTAAATAAAGTACAAAATCTATCAACCCTGTAGATTCTTATTTAAAAGATTCCTAATCATGCTTGCTATCGCAATCTTAGCTGCTGGGAAAGGTACACGAATGAGAAGCAACCTCCCAAAAGTTCTTCACCAATTAGCAGGTAAATCTCTTATTGAAAGAGTTTTAACCAATTGTAAAGCAATGAATGCAAATCACCAGTTCCTGATAGTTGGACATAAATCGGAAGATATAAAAAAAACACTTTCAGAAAATACAAAATTAGAATTTGTATTACAAGAACCGCAAAATGGGACTGGACACGCAATTCAACAACTCACCCCTTTCTTAAATGGATTCAAAGGAGATTTGTTAGTTCTTAATGGAGATGTACCTCTTTTAAGGGAATCAACAATAAAAAGTCTTCTTGAAACGCATAGATCTCAATGTGCCGATGCTACTCTCTTAACAGCGAGAATCAAAAACCCATTTGGTTATGGAAGGGTTTTCTTAAAAGATGACAAGAAAGTTGAAAAGATTGTAGAAGAAAAAGATTGCAATACAAACCAAAGAAAAAATACACTTACCAATGGAGGCGTTTATTGCTTTAATTGGGAAAAGCTATCTAAAATAATTTCCAAACTTTCGAGTAGCAACAATCAAAATGAAATATATCTAACAGAAGCTATCTCAAAATTAGAGGTGACAATACATCATGAAGTGGACGATAGCAAAGAACTTTCTGGGATAAATAATAAACGCCAACTAGCAGATTGCGAGTCAATCCTGCAAGAAAGACTTCGAGATTATTGGTTAGAAGAGGGTGTTACATTTACAGATCCTACGAGTTGCACGATTAGTGAAGATTGTGATTTTGGTAACAATGTGATTATTGAACCTCAAACACATTTTAGAGGCAAGTGTAAAGTTGGTGATAATTGCATCATTGGTCCAGGATCATTAATAAAAGACTCACAAATAGGTAATGATGTAAATATAATTAATTCAGTTATTAATTCTTCTAAGATCGAAAACAAAGTAGTAATTGGTCCATTTGCACACATACGTCCTGATGTTCATATAAAGAACAATTGCAAAATAGGTAATTTTGTAGAAATCAAAAAAAGTACTATAGGAGTAAAAACAAAAGTAAATCATTTAAGTTATATTGGAGATACAATATGTGGAGAGAATGTCAATGTGGGAGCAGGGACAATTACAGCGAATTTCGATGGCATAAGAAAGCATTCCACAATAATTGGTAATCATTGCAAAACAGGAGCAAACTCTGTATTGGTTGCCCCGATACAATTAGAAGATAATGTAACTGTAGGAGCTGGATCAACTCTTACAAAAAATATTCCAAAAGGGGCATTAGCAATTAGTCGTTCAAAGCAATCAATCAAAGACAACTGGAAGAAGTCATGATTTGTTTAATTAATTTGAGGCAATAAAGGAAATAAACGTTCTAATTCGATACTCCTACTCCCTTTAACAAGAAGTACATCACCTCTTCTAAGCCATAAGTTTAAAGGTTTAGCTGCTTCTTCAGGAGTGCTTACAATAGCTAAGTTCGGAAGAGTTTTCGCTTCTTTCGCCATCTCTTCTGCTTCCTTCCCCTGTGAAACAATAACCATTCCATCTAAACCTATTTCAACTGCCCACTCTGCAACCTTACGATGCAATTCAACACTCTTTTCACCCAATTCAAGCATCGTTCCAATTACTGCAAAATGTCTACCTGGTTTACTAACCAAAAGGTCAAATGAAGCTCTAACTGCTTCGGGTGAAGAATTATAAGACTCATCTAAAACAGTTAATGCGCCATAATTCAAACAACCATTTCTTCCTAAAGGTATTTCAACTTTTAAATCATTTAAGAATTGCAAAGGTATATCTAACTCCTTAGCTACTGCAAATGCAAGTAAAAAGTTTCTTGCATTATGTAGACCATCTAATGGAAGATTAAAATTGATTTTATTAATCTGTATCTGACCAAGGGTTAAATCAACATTTCCTACATAGTCAATTGACTTTATCGATGCTACAGACTGATTACAGCAATTTAAGTTCAAATCATTTTTTAAAGCAACTCTAATAATTCTCCCTTTCCATATAAGAGGTAATAGTTCTTCCAACAAAGGTTCACCAGCTTGTATAACTACTAAACCTGATGGATTTAAGCAAGAAGCAATTTCACACTTAGCAATAGCAATATTTCTTCGACTCCCTAAACGTCCAATATGTGCACTGCCAATATTGGTAATTACAGCTATATCAGGTTTTGAACAACAAGAAAGACGACGAATCTCTCCTAGACCTCGCATTCCCATCTCAATAACAACTGCTGCATCAGTTTCTTTAGCGCTAAGTAAAGTTAAAGGTACTCCCAAATCATTATTATTATTATTTACAGAAGAACATATAGAACCTCTAGACTTCAAAGCAGAAACAATAATTTCTCTAGTGGTAGTTTTGCCCGCTGAGCCAGTAATGGCAATAACAGGCATTTGAAGTTTAGATCTATACAATAAAGCAACTTGCTGATAGGCCTCTAAAGTGTCGTTAACAACCCAATAAAGGAAACCTTTAGGAATACTTCGTTGAAAGCTTCTTTCAATAACACACGCTATAGCTCCATTACTATAAGCTTCATTTAAAAAATCATGTCCATTATATTTTTCACCAATTAACGGAATAAACAAACTGCTATTTTTAACCAATCTACTATCTGTAGAAATTGCAGAAATATCGGTGTTTCGACTAATCGATCCTTGAGAGATTGGTTCCCCCCATAAGTCTATTAAGTCACGTAAACAAATCACATGTCTGACCGATGTTCATATTGTAGTCGTACAGTTAAATTCATAATGCAACATTAAAATCATTCTAAAATTAGTTTTTTAATTTCCTTGATGGATCAGCATCTTGTCCATAAGAAAACTTCTCAATTTCAGCGGCATCAGGAGAAGGTTCTTTTATTCCACAAACATCTTTATACATTAATTCGTACTCTAAAGCAGAGCTATCCCAGCTATATACCTGAGACATTGCTCTAATTTGCAATTGGCTCCAACTTTTACGGTGTCTAAATGCCTCCCAAGATCTAACCAAAGCCGTATAAAAATCAATTGGTTCAAACCGATCAAAACAAAAGCCAGTTCCAGTCTCTTTTATTGGATCATGAGGCTCAACAGTATCAACGAGGCCCCCTACTTTACGGACAATAGGTATACAACCATAACGCATCGCAAGTAGCTGACTAATTCCACAAGGCTCAAATCGACTCGGCATTAAGAATGCATCAGCACCACCATAAATAAGTCGAGCTAAGCTGTCATCATAAGTTAGGAACACTGCGAATCTGCCTGGATTCTCGACAGCTAACTGCCATAATCCAGATTCAAGTTCTCTATCTCCTGTGCCCAAAACAACTATCTGACTATCAGTATATGCTAGTAATCTTTTAGCTACTTGAAGTAATAGATCAACTCCTTTCTGATCAACAAGCCTACTAACCATTCCTAAAAGAAATTTTCCCGAATCAACCTTCAAGCCCATCTGCTCTTGAAGGAACTTTTTATTTACATCGCGTCCTGCAACATCTTTAACAGTGAAATTAGCTGGCAATGATTTATCAGAAGATGGATCCCAAGATTCAAGATCAATACCATTCAAAATTCCACGTAATTTTCCCGAAATGTAATTGAGCAAACCTTCTAACTTTTCACCATATTCAGAAGTACATATTTCTCTTGCATATGTCGGTGAGACAGCATTAACTCTATCGGAATAAAGCATCGCAGCTGCCATTGTGTGATCTCCATGCATATACCAAGGGCACCATGTCATTCGATCTAATTTCCACCTCCACGGACCTTGATACTTCAAATTATGAATAGTAAAAACAGTACTAATTTCAGGATCTTGATGCATCCAAACAGGAATCATTCCTGTATGCCAATCATGACAATGTAATACCTGAGGTTTCCATGAATTCCAAGCAAATTCAGCTGTCGCACTTGCAAAAAAAGTAAACCGCCAATCTTCATCATCTCCGCCATAAATTCTTTCTGGATCAAAAACTGGATGTCCAACAAGATAAACAGGGATCCCATTTAAAGGATGCTTAGCCTCATATACAGAGAAATCAGACCCCATGGTCTGAGCAGAAAAAATTGGGTTTTGAGATACATCCATCAAACTCCAAAGCTT
>QCJQ01000010.1 GCA_003215935.1 Prochlorococcus sp. AG-409-D09 | reverse complement strand
GGGAATATGGTTAAAGTTGGGATTATAGTATTTGGCTGTAACAGCCATTTCCCCCAAACATTTAAAATTAAGGAATCAGTTTTCGGATTCAATGGTAGATGTTAGTCCTTTTGATTTTAAAGTTTCACAATAGAATTCTGCCGGTTCAAGATCACAAATAATAACTAAACCAACACCCGTATTATGAGCTTCAAGCATAACTTTAATTGCATCTTGCTCGCTTAATTGAGGGACCACCTGCCTCAAGGTGGTTACGACGTAATCCATTGAGTTAATAGGGTCATTATGAAGCAAAACTTTGTATCGAGGCGATAGTCTTCGCTGACGTTCTTTTTGCTTGTCTAAAACTGTTGCACCACCTGGGCTTCTATCTGGAGCTTCGACCATCTGATTAAGAGGCTCAAATGCAACCATTATTAATGCTCCAAATTGATTACTCATAGCTAATCTCACATTTTTGCAATCTTATACATTGCCTGCTCAACATTTTCTAATGTATTAAACGCCGATAAACGAAAATAACCTTCACCAGCTGAACCAAATCCACTCCCAGGAGTTCCCACGACATTCGCTCGATTTAAAAGAAAGTCAAAAAACTCCCATGAATTCATTGATTTTGGCACTTTAATCCAAGCATAAGGAGCATTTTCAGCTCCATAAACTTTAAAGCCAGATTTAGTTAAAGAATTTCTAATAATTTCAGCATTATTCATATAAAAGTCAATTAATTTTTTTATTTCTACTCTACCTTCATCTGAATAAATAGCCTCAGCACCACGTTGGACTATATAACTAACACCATTAAATTTGGTACATTGACGACGATTCCATAAAGACCATAAATCAATTTCTGATCCAGTTAAAGATTTAGCAACTAAAGCCTTAGGTATCACAGTAAAAGCACATCTCGTTCCAGTAAATCCAGCATTTTTTGAAAACGAACGAAATTCAATTGCACAATCTCTCGCTCCTTCTATTTCATAGATAGAATGAGGTAATGATTGATCCTGAATAAATGCCTCATAAGCTGCGTCAAAAAGAATTAATGCATCATTTTTCTTTGCATAATTAACCCAATCAGTTAATTGGTTTTTTGTAGCTACAGCACCAGTAGGATTATTTGGAAAACAAAGATAAATGATATCAACTGATTCTTCAGGTATCTTTGCTACAAAATTATTATCTTCATTAATGGCTATATAAACAAGTCCTTCATATTGTCCAAATTCATTAGCTTCTCTAGTATGACCTTTCATAACATTACTATCAACATATACAGGATATACAGGATCAGTTACAGCTATTTTGTTATTAGAACTCAAAATATCTAAAATATTACTGCTATCACATTTTGAACCATCAGAAACAAATATTTCTTCAGGTGATATATCACAACCTCTTAGTTGATAATCAAACTTTGCTATGGATTCTCTAAGCCAAAAGTAACCTTGCTCTGGGCCATAACCATGAAAACCATCATGCGTGGCCATTTCCTCAATAGCTGAATGCATTGCTTTGCAACAAGCTTTAGGTAGTGGTTCAGTAACATCTCCAATCCCTAAACGAATGAGGGATTTCTCAGGATTTTCTAGACTAAAAGCTTTTACTCTTCTAGCTATCTCTGGGAAAAGGTAGCCAGCCTTCAGCTTGAGGTAATTAGTGTTGACTTTAAACAAAAGAACAAATGCCGAAACATCTAATTCATATTGCTATGGAATCAGTACCTATGTATAGAAATAATCCATACGATGTATTTAAGAAGTGTCTTTAACTGTTGGAAAGAAAAATTCTAAGTGCTTTAAACAAGCATAAAAAAATTGACTTTGACAAACTTATTGATAGTGATATCAATAAACCAGCCAGATATATGGGGCATGAAATCGGAGTTAAAACTAAAGACTGGACAAAAGCCAAAGTTCGTTGGGCCTTAACGTATCCAGAAATTTATGAAATTGGCGCGAGCAACTTAGGGCACATAATCCTTTACTCAATTCTGAATGAGGTTCCACATCAAATTTGTGACAGAGCTTACTTACCTGCCGATGACCTATCACAAAAACTAAGAGAAAAATCAGAACCATTATTTGGCGTTGAAACAAGAATGCCTTTGATTGCTTTTGACATTCTTGGTTTCAGTCTTAGCTATGAGCTTGGCGCTACAAATATTCTAGAAATGCTTGACTTGGCAAATATACCTATTTACTCAAAACACAGAGGTAATCTTCCAATAGATCATATATCTTCTCCACCTCTTATATTTGCTGGAGGACCGACTGCAACAAGCAATCCTGAACCATATGCCAACTTCTTCGATTTTTTTGCTTTAGGAGATGGGGAAGAATTACTTCCCGAGATTGGATTATGTATTTCAGAACTCAAGAAAAACAATTTAAGTAGATCTGCACTACTAAAAGAACTTTCAGAGATCCCTGGCGTTTATGTACCATCTTTATATGAAATTGGGAAAGACAATATTTCTCTGGAACCTATTAAAGCAGAAGTTCCAAAAAAAATTCTTCGAAGAGTTGCGAAACCTATTCCTAGTTATGGCATGGGACTAGTCCCAAATATTGAAACTGTTCATGACCGTCTGACGATTGAGATAAGAAGAGGATGCACTAAAGGATGCCGCTTTTGTCAACCAGGCATGATTACTCGTCCTGCAAGAGATTTAGAACCTATGGAAGTTATTGAAGCAGTTGAAAAAGGGATGGAAAAAACTGGTTTTAGTGATTTTTCACTTTTATCTCTAAGTTGCAGTGATTATTTATCTCTACCTTCTGTAGGAATTGAATTAAGGAATCGTCTTGCAGAAAAAAACATATCTTTGCAATTACCTAGTCAACGAATTGACCAATTTGACGAAAATATTGCACATATTTTAGGTGGAAATAGAAAATCCGGCCTTACATTTGCTCCCGAGGCCGGATCTCAAAGGCTCAGAGACATAATAAATAAAGGTCTTACAGATGATGATCTTCTGAATGGAATTACAAAGGCTATGGAAAATGGGTACAAAAAAATAAAATTATATTTTATGATTGGATTACCGGGTGAAAATGACGAAGATGTTATAGGTATTGCAAATACATGTAGGTGGATTCAAAAACAATGCATTCATTTAGGGAAGCTAAGTTTAAACATAACTATTAGTAATTTCACACCAAAACCTCATACACCTTTTCAATGGCACAGCGTCTCTTCTAAGGACTTTGTAAGAAAACAAAACTTACTTAAAGAAGCTTTTCAAAGATCAAAGGGAATAAAGGTTAATTATACTGATGTTAGGATTTCTGCAATTGAAGATTTTATTGGCAGAGGAAATAGAGAATTATCTTCAGTAATAGAAAATGCATGGAAATCAGGTGCCGGAATGGATGCTTGGTTTGAATCACAAGAACGTGCTTACGCAGCGTGGATGAAAGCAATAAAAAATGCTAATTTGCAAGAAAAATATAGAGAGTTAGAAATAGGAAATTGGAGTTCTATTTCTAACTTAAAAGGTAAAGAGATTTACAATTTTTGTATACAACCATTACCTTGGGATCATATCGATACAGGATTAAATAAAGAGTGGTTAATACAAGACTTTCAAAGAGCCCTAAACCAAAAAGTAATTCCTGATTGTTCATTCAATAGTTGTAGTAAATGTGGAGTATGTGGGCCAGAATTAGGTGAAAATAAAATAATCCCTAGTCCACCTATACCCAAACAAAGAATTGAGCAAAAACCTCATACTGAAAAAAATTGCAAAGTAAGAATGAGATTCAGTAAAAGAAACCCAATGCATTTAACTAGTCATCTAGATTTAACTCGCATAATAGAAAGAGCATTACGAAGAAGTAATCTACCTGTGAGCTATTCCGGTGGATTTCACCCGCTTCCAAGATTACAAATTGGGTTAGCTTTACCTTTAGGGATAGAGGGGCTAAGTGAACTAATGGATATTGATTTTTATCAGCCTTTAGAGGCAGAAACTGTTATGAAAGATCTTCAAGAAGAATTACCAATTGGACTTGAAATTCTCTCAGCTATAAAAATTCCTATTAATAGTAAAAGTCTATCCCAAGAACTTTCAGAAGCTATATGGAGTTTTGAATTACAGGCAATTTCAGATAAAAAACCTTTATTAACGGACTGGGAAGAAGGTTTGAAGCATTTACTTTATTCACAAGAACTTGTTTGGAGTGATAAAGATAAAAAAGGTCGAGATCGCCAAAGGGATTGTAGGCCTGCTCTTAAATCTCTAATTATAAAAGACATAGGAAATATAGAAAATGAACTAGAGCCAGTTGAAATTATAAAAGTAAAGCTAGATGCATTAATCGATTCAATGGGAAGAAGTGTTAAACCTATTCAAATTCAACACTGGTTATCAAAATTTTTAAATCAACCTCTTAATATAAAATGTATAAAAAGAGATGAACTTAAGTTGCACTAGTGCTACTCTAAACATAAGAGCCGAAGTTAGGCTCTAATGTTTATTCAGCTAACGTTCGTCCTGAAGGAAGAGACAGTTTTTTCTCCTTGCCAAGTCTGGCAATTAATGCGGGATAGTCACTCATTATCAAAACTAAGATCTTCGGCTCAACTATCTCTTCCAACAAGATTTACTTCGTTAACTAGTAACTAAAATCGCAGCATTTCTGCAAATCCATGATTAATTAAGAGCCAGCAGGGCTCACACTCATTTCTTTATATGCCCCAACAAATTGTCATCTCTGAGCAGCTGCGAATAGCAGCTTTGCTCACTGATGAGAGAATTGACGAATTAATTGTCGCTCAAGGTCGCTACCAAATTGGAGATGTATTTTTAGGAACTGTCGAAAATGTTTTACCAGGAATAGATGCAGCATTTGTAAACATTGGAGAAAGTGAAAAGAATGGATTTATTCATGTAAGTGATTTAGGTCCACTACGTTTAAAAGAAGGTGCTGCTGGAATCACTGAGCTTTTAGAACCGCGCCAAAAAGTACTGGTGCAAGTAATGAAAGAGCCTACTGGTAACAAAGGTCCCAGATTGACAGGTAATTTATCTCTTCCTGGTCGATACCTAATACTGCAACCCAATGGTCAAGGAGTAAATATATCGCGTCGCATTAATACTGAGAGTGAACGCAATCGACTGCGTGCTTTAGGTGTTTTAGTTAAACCTCCATCTACAGGTGTTTTAATAAGAACTGAAGCTGAAGGTATTAACGAAGATTTACTAATAGATGATCTTGAAAACCTTTTAAAACAATGGGAATTAATTCAACAAGCATCTGAAACATGTAATCCTCCTATTTTATTAAATAGAGACGAAGATTTTATTCACCGAATATTAAGGGATCATGTTTCACCAAGTCTAAACAAAATTATTGTTGAAAATAATTCTGATGTTGAACGAATTCGAAAATTTTTAGGTTCAGATAAAGGTGAAGTAGCAATACAAGTTCATAACGAATCTAGTGAATTACTTGAATATTATAGAATCAATTCTGCCATCAATAATGCTTTAAAACCTCGAGTAGAGTTGCCATCTGGCGGATACATAATTATTGAACCCACAGAAGCTTTAACAGTTATAGATGTCAATTCAGGTTCTTTTACAAGATCAGCAAATTCACGTGAAACTGTGCTTTGGACAAACTGTGAAGCTGCTGTTGAAATTGCACGTCAATTAAAACTAAGAAATATCGGAGGTGTAATCATAATTGATTTTATAGATATGGATTCTCGAAGAGATCAACTTCAACTTTTAGAGCACTTTACTTCCTCAATTAAAAATGATTCTGCTAGGCCACAAATTGCCCAACTTACTGAACTTGGATTAGTCGAACTTACACGAAAAAGACAAGGACAAAATATATATGAGTTATTTGGTAAAACCTGTCCTAATTGTTCAGGCAAAGGACACATAACAAATCTTCCAGGTAAAGAGCAAATACAACCATTAGCCAATGTAAGTGGTTACATTCCTACTTCAAATAATCATCAAAAAGAAAACAATACTATTGTTGAAAATGACTCACATAAGAAAAAACGATCGCAGCGTAATCGCGAACAAGAAATAAATGCAATAGTTGAAGATAACGAAAATAATCATGAAACCGATAATACAAATTCATCTGAATCATCACAAGAAGAAAGTTCAATTGAGACTTTTCAACAGAAACAAGAAACAGAAATTATTTCTATAAAGATTAACAGCGAAGAAGAATTGGTATTTAGCTCATTAGGTTTCAATCCAATTCTATTAAATGAAAATTTACCTGAAACTGAAAACTATATAGTTCAAATTGTTAGACCAGGAGAAGATGAAAATACAATTATCAAAGAAGCTCAAGAAAAGCTAGCTATGAGTTCAACAAAAAAAAGAAAGAAAGGGAAAATAGTCTCTCGTATATCACATAAATCGGAAGTGGCACTCAATATATCTACCAATGAAGAAATGTCCAATCATACTACTTTAAATAAAAAAGAAGAAGAGACTATCAATATAGACTCCTCAAAAATACAAATAAGTGAAGAAGTAATAGAACAAAAAGACAATATCAAGACAATAGAAGAAGAGAAGGAAGATTCATCAATAGAAAATCAAGAACAAGTAGATGACCCACGAAGAAGGAGAAGAAGATCATCAGCTTCGGTATAAGATGAATTTTAATGGAGAGGATATTGCTGGATTAGATGAGGTTGGGCGAGGATGTTTATTCGGTCCAGTTCTTGCTGGAGCAGTTATAATATCTAATGTAGAGGGAGAATACTTACTAAATAAAGGACTTAAAGATAGCAAGAAATTAACTGCAAAACAAAGAAAAATTTTAGTTCCACTAATAAAGAAAAAAGCAAATTTTTGGTCTCTTGGTCAATCATCTGCAGAGGAAATAGATTTATTAGGGATAAGAGAAGCGACTGAAATTGCTATGATTAGGGCACTTCAACGTTTACCTAAAATACCTAGAATTATTTTGGTCGATGGAAAACTTCCACTAAGAGCATGGACAGGTCAACAGATAACAATAGTAAACGGTGAAGATAAATCACCAGCAATAGCAGCAGCTAGTGTAATTGCAAAAGAAGAAAGAGATCTAATAATTAAAAGACTTTCAAAGAAATTTCCTGGCTATGGATTAGAAAGTCATGTGGGATATGGAACTAAAGCGCATATTAAGGCAATTAAACAGAATGGCGTATTAAATTTGCACAGAAAATCATTCTTAAAAAAAATAATTAATAGTTAAGAAATACTTTTTTAGTTCTGTTTGTTGCACCAATCTTCAAAATCTTTTACCAGTTGTTGACCGACTCTAGCCTTAATTCCAAGCAGAATCCCATTTAATATTGATTCTCCTGTTGACTCTAGAATTCTAGGAGGAATTAATTTCAACAAAGGTGGCTGACTAACAGTAACTCCTAAAAGTGCTTCACCATCAAGGCCTTCTGATGTGGCTTTCAACCTCGCATCCAACGTAAGAACAAAATCATCAACTAAGCCCAATCCATCTAAATGACTTTCTGTTACATACATATGAATTTGACTTTGTGTATTCACCACTTCTATTGTCACAACAGGGTTAACCTGCAATTGAAAAACCTTAAAGCTCGTAACCTCATAGCGAAATCTATTTGGACCTAAAGGTGTGAGTTTTTTAGGATCCAGCATTGCACCTACTACTCTTTCCTGTTGTAAGAGATAATCAGGAAGTCGCTGAGAATCGCTTTTAACAGGCAAATCAAGTTTCTGTCGAGCATTAAAGGCCAGAGACATGATCAAAAGCTTCTCCGGCAAATTTTATCGACACTTGCTCTCTTTTTCTGCTAATGGCAACACGAGTGGCCTTTCTTGGACCCAAAGGAACCTTTGCAGAGCAGGCTGCTTTTGCTCTGACAAAGCTAGAAAGCATTGATACACCAGTCTTTTTGCCTTGTAAGGGGCTGCGTTCAGTTATCGAAAATTTAGCCAATAAACTTTGTGAAGTTGCTGTTGTACCTATTGAAAATTCCGTAGAAGGTGGCGTAACAAGCACTCTTGATTCTTTATGGAAACATCCTGAACTATCAATTAGAAGAGCTGTCGTTCTCCCTATCAGACATTCACTTATTGGTAGCGGCTCAATAGAGTCAATCTCAGAAGTTTTGTCGCATCCACAGGCTCTAGGACAATGCAGTGAATGGCTAGGGAGGAATCTTCCTAATGCTCTTCAACTTCCTACCAATTCAACTGCTGAGGCAATCAGAATGGTAAAAGGAAGCCCTTTTAGAGCAGCAATTGGACCAAAGCTCTCATCAGAGAGCAAAGACATAAAAGAACTAGCCTATCCAATTAATGACATAAAAGGAAATTGCACTCGTTTTGTATTACTTCAAAATGGGAATATTGTTCAAGAAGGTAAGATGGCTAGTTTTGCATTTTCATTGAAATCTAATACGCCTGGGTCTCTATTAAAAGCATTAAATTGTATAGCAGAATTAGGGTTAAACATGAGTCGAATAGAATCAAGACCTTCTAAGAGAGAGTTAGGAGAATATGTATTTTTTGTTGATTTAGAGATAAATAATAAGGGAAATCACCTAAGTGAATCTCTCCATTTAGCTTTAGAAAAATATTGTGATCATATAGTTAATTTTGGTACATATATGAGCAATGTATTAGAAATTTGAATTTATCCTCTTGCTTTAAAAACACCAAATTGCATTAAGCCGTGAGCAAAAGCCCATCTCATCATAATTATTGTAGGTATTTCTTTAAGCCCTTTTAGTAATGAATTGGGTCCTAATTTTAAAAATACACCAGGCCTACGAAAACCTTCGAATATTGAATCATTCCATGAATGAATTGTGAATTTTGTCCAATCAGAGGTTTCAACAGATCCTCCGAAATAAGGACTATTTAATAAATTATTTTTAAATCCATTAATACTGGAAAATTCTGGATGAGTCCATTGATTAAGTAATTGATTAAGAATAAATCTCTCAAAAATACTTAATGGTTTCCCTTTAACACTTCTCCGATTCCAATCAGCAATAGCCAATAGACCACCTGGCCTTAAAACACGAAGCATTTCATCTGCAAATAACTGTTTGTCAGGCATATGTGGGCCTGCCTCAACACTCCAAACTCCATCAAAACTACCTTGTGATAATTTTAAATCTAAAGCATCCATTACTACAAACTTGCAATTTACATCTCTTGGAGTTAATTCAGTAGCCCTTTTTATTTGAGAAGGACTAATACTTATTCCTAAAACATCAAAACCATAGTCTCTAGCTAATATTCGTGAACTTCCTCCAATACCGCATCCTACATCTAATATTCTAGAGCCCTTAGGTAGTTTATTTAATCCACTCCATTCAACTAATTCATGAACAAATTCTACTTTTGCCTTTTTAAAATCATTTAATTTATAAGGGGTTTTATAAAAACCTAAATGGATATGTTCTCCCCACAATTTTTCCAAAAGAAAATCATTAGTCCATGAATCATAAGAGGAAGCTACACTTTGACTTGATTCATATTTCCTGCCTTTTAAAAGCCAAATCAAAAAAACAATTGCAGCTATAGAAATCAGAACCACTATTAATAAGAAATTATCTTTCATCAAGAATTAGTCTGATCGGCATTTGAGAATGTATCTTTTAAAGCTGTTCTTGCGGCTAACTGTTTACGCGTATTATCTAATAATTCATATTGTCTTTTAAGTCGATCAGTTGTATTAGTAATCTCTAAAAGTTTTTGCTGTTCATCAGCCACTGGCCCTCCTAAATGAGAAGCAATCCAAAATGATAATTCTCTTGGAATATTTGGTAGGCCTTCTGGGAGAACAGAAGGCGAATTTGTTAATTTTCCAGTCAAAGAAACAACATCCTTCAAAGCTATTAAAACTAAATCAGAAATTTTTTGTAACTCATCCTGATCCAAAACTTTCTCATCATCTATCCAGGAAACCAAAGCTGTGTAAAAAGGGGCCTCTCGTGTTATTTCAAGAATCCGAAAGCGTTGCTGACCAAGTGTAACCAAATTACTCCTACCATCATCTGAAGTTTGATGCTTGACTATCTGAGCACAGCAGCCTACATGAGCCATGCTTTTTGACTTTGGATCCCATCTTACTACCCCAAATCTGCTATCAGTCTCCAAAACACTCTTTAGCATAATCCTATAACGAGACTCAAAAATATGAAGGGGTAGGAACTCCTGAGGGAAGAGAACAACTTCAGGTAATGGGAAAATGGGCAACTCCCTCACAGAAAGTTGTTCACTCACGAGAAGATCTGCAAATAGAACTAAATCCTAGGGAATTGATCACAAAATTGATGGATTTTAATAATCAAAGCTTAACTTCTATATCCACCCCACTGGGCAAATCTAATTTCATCAATGCATCAATGGTCTTAGCTGAAGGACTATAAATATCAATAATCCTTCTATGAGTACGTGTTTCAAAATGCTCCCTTGAATCTTTATCTACATGAGGAGATCGAAGAACACAATAAATTTTTCTTTTAGTTGGTAAAGGTATAGGACCAATAGCACTAGCAGATGTAGTATCTGCAGTCTCAATGATTTTCTCGCAAGAAAGATCAAGCATACGCCTATCAAATGCTTTAAGGCGTATTCGAATTTTCTGCTGAGCTATTGCTGTAGACATAGTCGTAACCTAAAACACACCGGAGGGATAAAAAGAACAGATTTTCGAGTTTCTAAAATTTAGATTGTTTAATTTAAAACAATCTTGATAGAAGTTTTTAATCTAAAGGATGGCCTAGACCATTTCCAAGCCATCCTTGAAAATTATTTAAGAATTTTTGAAACAACACCTGCACCAATTGTGCGCCCACCTTCTCTAATTGCGAATCTCATACCTTGCTCAATAGCCACAGGACTGATCAACTCTCCTGTCATCTTAATTCTGTCACCAGGCATAACCATTTCAACATTACTTCCATCATCTGAAGTGAAAGCAGTAATTTGTCCGGTCACATCAGTAGTTCTGATATAAAACTGAGGACGATAACCAGCGAAGAAAGGTGTATGTCTTCCGCCTTCTTCTTTCTTTAAAACATAAACCTCACCTTCAAATTGCGTATGCGGTGTAATAGAACCCTTCTTAACTAGAACCATTCCTCTTTCGATATCTTCTTTTTGAATACCACGTAACAATAAGCCAACATTGTCTCCAGCCATACCTTCGTCAAGAAGCTTTCTAAACATTTCAACGCCTGTAACAGTTGTAAGACGTGTATCTCGAATACCAACTATTTCAACCTCTTCTCCTACTGTTACCTTACCTCTTTCAATACGACCTGTTGCAACAGTTCCACGCCCAGTAATAGAGAAAACATCCTCAACTGCCATCAAGAAAGGTTTGTCAACTTCCCTCTCAGGTTCAGGAATTGATTCATCAACAGCAGTCATCAAAGTATCAATTTTTGCCTCCCAATCAGCATCTCCTTCAATCGCCTTTAATCCAGAAACTTGAATAACTGGAATGTCATCACCAGGGAAATCATAACTAGATAAAAGTTCACGAATTTCCATCTCCACGAGTTCTATCATTTCTTCGTCATCCACCATGTCGCATTTATTTAAAGCTACAACTAGTGCTGGAACTCCTACCTGCTTAGCCAATAGTATGTGCTCTTTTGTTTGGGCCATTGCTCCATCAGTAGCAGCAACAACCAAAATTGCGCCATCCATCTGTGCGGCACCAGTGATCATATTTTTTACGTAGTCCGCATGCCCTGGACAATCAACATGGGCATAATGGCGACCATCAGTCTCGTATTCAACATGAGCTGTATTAATGGTGATACCGCGCTCACGCTCCTCAGGAGCACCATCAATATCGGCATAATCCTGTTCCTGAGCCTGCCCTTTCTTAGCTAATACTTTTGTAATTGCCGCAGTAAGGGTTGTTTTTCCATGGTCAACATGACCAATTGTTCCAATGTTGACATGAGGTTTGTTCCTCTCAAACTTCTCGCGAGCCATTTGTTTAAAGAATCGGGGTGTTAATAGTGAATTTTTTTAGAGATCAGGAATTGCCCTGATTCTTGGAGATGATTGCCTCAGCAACATTACGAGGAACTTCCTCATAAGTGTTGAACTCCATTGAGAAAATACCCCGACCTTGAGTCATTGATCGGAGTTGAGTGGCATAACCGAACATTTCGGCTAAAGGTACTTTAGCCTGTACCTTTGATTGTCCATCATCAATAGACTGACCTTCAACCTGACCTCTTCTAGAGGACAGGTCTCCAATAATAGAGCCTAAGAAGTCCTCAGGGACCTCTACCTCAACTTTCATCATTGGCTCAAGTAATACAGGATTGCATTTTTTGACACCATCTTTGAAAGCCATTGACCCTGCAATCTTAAATGCCATCTCAGAAGAGTCCACATCATGATAGGAACCATCAACAAGAGTTACCTTGACATCAATTAACGGATATCCGGCTATAACTCCTGACTCACAGGTCTCTTTCATCCCAGATTCTGCTGGTTTAATGTATTCCTTAGGAACTGCACCACCAACTATTTTATTGACAAATTCGAATCCTGTTCCTGGTTCTCCAGGTTCAACTTCTATAACAACATGACCATATTGGCCTTTACCACCTGTTTGACGCGCAAACTTACCCTCACCAGATGAACTCGCGCGAATTGTTTCACGATAAGAAACTTGAGGCGCACCAATATTTGCTTCTACTTTGAACTCTCTCAACATACGATCAACCAAAATCTCCAGGTGTAATTCACCCATTCCAGCAATTACTGTCTGATTAGTTTCTTGGTCAGTACTAACTTTAAAAGTTGGGTCTTCTTCTGATAAAGCTGTTAAAGCCTTACCTAATTTCTCCATATCACTTTTTGTCTTAGGTTCTACCGCAACAGAAATAACTGGATCAGGTATATAAAGTGTTTCGAGAACAATTGAATCATCAGAAGAACATAAAGTATCTCCTGTCGTTGTATTTTTTAGTCCTAGAACCGCACCTAAATCACCTGCTCTTAATTCGTCAACTTCTTCTCTATCATCAGCCTTAAGAATAATTAATCTAGAAATACGCTCTTTTTCATCTTTTGTTGAATTTAAAACATAACTTCCTTTAGCAAGAACGCCTGAATACATCCTCACAAACGTTAGTTTTCCATATGGATCTGACATTACCTTAAAAGCCAATGCACTAAACGGTGCACTGTCATCAGAAGGCCTTACATCTTCATTACCATTAGGCAATAAGCCTTGAATAGGGGGCACGTCAACTGGAGCTGGCAAATAATCAACCACTGCATCTAAAAGTAATTGCACACCTTTATTCTTAAAAGCTGAGCCACAAAGCATTGGAACCAAACCATGCTTTAAAACACCTTCTCTAATTCCATTTTTTAATTGAGTTTCATTTAATTCACCTGTTTCGAGAAAAACCTCAATAAGATTTTCATCTGTTTCAGCAATTGATTCCATTAATTTATTTCGCCACTCCGCAGCCAAATCAGTCATATCTTCAGGGATCTCTGTCTCTTCTATATCTTTTCCTAAGTCATCTTTATAGATATAAGCCTTATTTCCAACCAGGTCAACAATTCCTTTTAAATCATTTTCAGCACCGATAGGAAGTTGAAGAGGAACAGCATTTGCTTTTAATCGATCTGTTATTTGGTTATAAACTTTTAAAAAATCAGCCCCAGTCCGATCCATTTTATTAACAAAAACCATTCTAGGAACTGAATAGCGATCTGCTTGTCGCCAAACTGTTTCTGACTGAGGTTGAACGCCTCCAACTGCACAAAATACAGCAATAACACCATCAAGCACTCTCATGGAACGCTCAACTTCAATAGTGAAGTCAACGTGACCCGGAGTATCAATAATATTGATCCTATGGTCCTGCCAAGTTGTTGAAATCGCTGCTGCAGTAATAGTGATGCCTCTTTCTCTTTCTTGAGCCATCCAATCGGTTACAGCTGCACCGTCATGGACTTCACCCATCTTGTGAACTACACCTGAATAGAACAGTATTCGTTCTGTACAAGTTGTTTTACCAGCGTCAATATGGGCAGCGATCCCGATATTTCTGACGCGTTCCAGAGGAAAAGCGCGTGCCACGAGGAATTCTCCGTTTAGTACATTAAAAGGGAGATGAGACTCTACAGGCCAGCATGCTAAAAAGAAAATTTTTCAGTAATTTAACTGGCACGTGTTGATCAAACTCAATAGCGATAATGAGCAAAGGCTTTATTAGCTTCAGCCATTTTATGCGTCTCTTCCCTTTTCCTTACTGCATTTCCAGCCTCATTAGCAGCATCCATAAGTTCTCCAGCTAATTTGTGAGCCATACTACGTCCATTCCTAGAGCGAGAAAAATTAACAAGCCATCTAAGTGCCATTGCTGTTCCTCTTTCTTGACGAACTTCCATAGGGACTTGATAAGTAGCACCTCCAACCCTTCTAGCTCTAACCTCCACTAAAGGCGTTATATTTTTAATAGCAGTTTCAAAAAGTTCAATAGGATCAGAACCTGTTCTTTCATTAATTAAACCAAAGGCATCAGACAGAATCCTTTGAGCAGTGGATTTTTTCCCATGTTTCATTAATCTATGTACCAACATACTTGCTAAACGATTATTAAATTGTGGATCTGGTAATACTGGTCTTTTGATAGCAGCGTTTCGACGAGACATGGAAAATTAATAATGAGATTGGATAATTAAGCAAAAACTAGTAAACACTAATTTTATGTCTTCGGAGATTTGGCTCCATATTTTGATCGACCTTGTCGACGATCCTTAACACCTGCAGTGTCAAGAGTTCCTCTAATTATGTGATATCTAACACCTGGAAGGTCTTTCACTCGTCCACCTCTAAGAAGAACAACAGAATGCTCTTGAAGATTGTGACCTATTCCAGGTATATAAGCAGTAACTTCAAACCCTGAAGTTAGTCTTACACGCGCAACTTTACGCAACGCTGAATTTGGCTTTTTAGGTGTAGAGGTATAGACCCTTGTGCATACTCCACGACGCTCGGGACATCCTCTAAGAGCGGGGGATTTAGTCTTTCTTGTGAGTGTCTTTCGCTCACTTCTAATTAGCTGTTGAATAGTTGGCATCGAAATTTTAATAGGTCGATCTTACGACCTTTACCATCAATCCACCACATTACTTGGTCAAAGACCAAATTCTCAAATCCAAATATCAAAATTTTGTCACGATCCTAATTATCCTCTACTTTAAAAAAACCATCTGAACTATGCAGATCAATTAATAACAATTGAAGATCATGCAAAAACTAACCAAATCAAAGAAAAGTTTTAATCAAAAAAATTGTGTATTAGTTGATCTTGCTAGTTATCTTTGAATATTCAACCTTTGCTTCTCTAAGATAACTAAATAACCCTTTCTCTGATTTATACCCGCAAACGCGAGTGTCAATAGAACTGAGAAGATGATGCCTCAAGTGCCTGATAAAACCAATTGGCCTTACTGCGACAGTAATGCCCCTGATCCAATCTCAGGAGAAAAAGATTCATGTGGAGTAGGTTTTTTAGCTCAAATAAATGGGCTTGAAAGTAATTGGTTACTCAAACAAGCATTACGAGGCCTCAATTGCATGGAGCATAGAGGTGGATGCGGAGGAGATAGTGATTCAGGCGATGGAGCAGGAATTCTTTGTGGAATCCCATGGGGATTTTTGAAAGAAAATTGGGAAGAATCAAAATATATTTCGATAGAATCAACAGGTTTAGGCATGATTTTCATGCCTCAAGATGAAAAACTCAGACAAAAATGTAAACAATTATTTGAAGCAGCAGCAGCTTCATTTGGGTTGCAATCAGTTGGGTGGAGAAACGTACCAATAAATACTTCTGTTTTAGGACCACTTGCAAAAAAAACAGCACCTTTTATTGTTCAATGGCTTGTTACTAGTAAAAAGCAAGGGAATGATCTAGAAGCTCTTCTTTTTAGATTAAGAAGAAAAATAGGAAAACTAGCTAGGCAAAACCTAAAAGAAAAATCTATAGATTTATATATTGCTTCCTTAAGTAGTAAAACTATTATTTACAAAGGAATGGTCCGATCTGAAGTATTGGCGCCATTCTATAAAGATTTGCAAGAGCCTAGTTTTAAAATTTCTTTTGCTCTATACCATCGAAGATTTAGCACGAATACACTCCCTCGCTGGCCTTTAGCTCAACCAATGAGATTACTTGGTCATAATGGAGAGATAAATACTTTGCTAGGTAATTTAAATTGGGCAAAAGCTTGTGAAAGTAATATTGAATCGGTATGGGGTGAGACTGCAGATGATCTCAAACCAATTGTTAATTCATCATTTAGTGACTCAGCAAATCTGGATGCAACCTTAGAACTTTTAGTAAGAAGTGGGCGCCCTATCACTGATAGTCTATTAACGCTTATTCCTGAAGCTTTCAGAGATCAGCCAGAGTTAATAAATAAAGAAGAAATAACTGCATTTTACGAATACTCTGCAGGGACACAAGAACCTTGGGATGGTCCAGCTTTAATTGCATTTAGCGATGGGTCAAGCATTGGGGCAACATTAGATAGGAATGGTTTACGACCAGCTCGATATTGCATTACTAAAGATGGTTATGTAATCATGGGATCCGAAACTGGCGTTGTTGAACTTAAAGAAAGTGAAATAGTTGAAAAAGGAAGACTTGGACCAGGCCAAATGCTCGCAGTAGATCTAGAAAAAGGTCGTATTTTAAGAAATTGGGATGTTAAGAAAGAAGTAGCCCATCGATATCCATATTTAGAATGGATTAAAAAATTTAGAATTAATCTTCAAAAAGAAGAATATAATAAAAAAAGTCAGCTAAATGAATTAAGTTTACTTAAATTACAAACAGTATTTGGGTTTACTTTAGAAGATTTTAATTTCATAATTGATGCAATGGCTAGTGGAGGGAAAGAGCCTACTTTCTGTATGGGTGATGATATTCCACTTGCCATACTTTCTAATAAATCTCATATTCTATATAACTACTTCAAGCAAAGATTCGCACAAGTTACAAATCCTCCAATTGATCCTTTAAGAGAGAAACTAGTTACAAGTTTAGAGATGACGCTTGGGAAGAGAAGGACTCCTCTTAAACCAAGCCCTTTAGGCGCATCAGTTCTTCATATAAATTCACCTATTTTAAATGAAGCCGAATTAACTTCTCTTGAAAAAAAAGGTCTAAAGTGTGAAACTCTCACAACATTAATGCCTATCGAAAAAGAATTAGAAGAAGGTATTAAACAACTATGCGAAAATGCAGAAAAATTAATTAATAATGGCGTTGAGATACTAATCCTTTCTGACAGAGGTGTAGATGAAAAAAATATATATATTCCACCTCTACTTGCTACTGGAGCGGTACACCATCATCTTCTTAAAAAGGGATTAAGGCTAAAAGCATCTTTAGTAATTGACACTGCTCAATGCTGGAGTACGCATCACTTAGCTTGTCTTATTGGTTATGGAGCAAGTGCAATATGTCCGTGGATGATGCTAGAAACTGTTCGACATTGGTGGGAGTCATCAAAAACTCAGAAACTGATTCAAAATGGTAAATTAAAAAATTTATCTATAACTTTAGCTCAAGAAAATGTACGTAAATCATTAGAAGATGGACTCAGAAAAATTCTTTCAAAAATAGGAATATCAGTTCTTGCTAGCTATCACGGAGCTCAAATATTCGAGGCAATTGGTATTGGAGCAGATCTTATTGAATTAGCATTTAAAGGTACAACAAGCAGAATTGCCGGTTTAAGCATAAAAGAATTAGAGCAAGAAACACGCTCTTTCCATCTGAAGGCATATCCCGAATTGCATCATAATAAACTGGAATTTCTAGGTTTCGTGCAATATAGAAATAATGGAGAGTATCACTTAAATAGTCCGGAAATGTCAAAAATACTTCATAATGCAGTTAAGTCAGGATCAGAATACAATCACTTCAAAACTTATAAAGAACTCCTTGAGAATAGGCCCACTACTTGTTTAAGAGATTTACTAACTTTTCGAATCGAAAACAAGCCAATACCACTTGAGAACGTTGAAAGTGCAGAAGATATTTGCAAAAGATTTTGTACTGGAGGAATGAGTCTTGGGGCTCTATCAAGAGAAGCTCATGAAGTGTTAGCTATAGCAATGAATAGAATTGGAGGAAAAAGCAATAGTGGCGAAGGTGGAGAAGATCCAGCTCGATTTAAAATTATTAAAGATGTGGACTCAAACCATCTCTCTGCAAGTCTCCCTAATATAAAAGGTCTAAGTAACGGAGATACAGCCTGTTCTGCTATTAAACAAATTGCATCTGGTCGATTTGGAGTTACGCCTGAATATTTAAGAAGCGCCAAACAATTAGAAATAAAAGTTGCTCAAGGCGCAAAACCCGGGGAAGGAGGGCAACTGCCTGGACTAAAAGTCGATCCTTACATTGCAAAATTACGAAATAGCAAGCCAGGAGTAGCATTAATTTCGCCTCCTCCTCATCATGATATTTATTCAATTGAAGATCTAGCTCAATTAATCCATGACCTTCATCAAATACATTCTTCAGCAAAAGTAAGTGTGAAATTAGTCGCTGAAATTGGGATTGGAACCATTGCAGGAGGAGTTGCTAAAGCCAATGCTGATGTCATTCAAATCTCTGGACATGATGGAGGTACAGGGGCGTCACCTCTCAGTTCAATCAAGCATGCTGGACTCCCGTGGGAATTAGGACTTACAGAAGTACATCAATCTCTTCTTGCTAATGGATTACGAGACAGAGTTTTACTTAGAACTGATGGTGGATTAAAAACAGGCTGGGATGTAGTAATCGCAGCACTACTTGGCGCTGAAGAGTTTGGTTTTGGTACTGTTGCAATGATTTCAGAAGGTTGCATAATGGCTCGCATCTGTCATACCAATAAATGTCCTGTTGGAGTTGCAACTCAGCAAGAGCATCTTAGAAAAAGGTTCCCAGGCCTTCCTGAACATGTAGTTAACTTTTTTCTATTTATTGCTGAAGAAGTTAGACAATTAATGAGTTTATTAGGAATAGCAAAATTCGAAGATTTAATTGGCAGAACGGAATTATTAATGGGAAGAGATGTGAATCTCGCAAAAACTAAAACTATTGATCTTTCTAGCCTTTTAAAACCTATAAATGATATTGCAGATAGAACATGGCTTAATCACAAAGATAATGCTCATAGCAATGGTCCAGTACTTGAAAATACTTTACTTGAAGATAGAGAAATCATTAAAACAATCAATAATCATGGAAGTTTCTATAAAAAGATATCTATTAAAAATACTGATAGAAGTGTCTGTGCTCGAATATCAGGAGAAATCGCAAAAAGGCATGGGAATAAAGGATTTAAAGGAACTATTAATTTAGATTTTGAAGGATATGCCGGTCAAAGTTTTGGTGCTTTTACATTGCAAGGAATGAAAATATCTTTAATAGGAGAAGCAAATGATTATGTAGGGAAAAGTATGAATGGTGGGAAAATATCCATAACTCCCCCACTGATAAATCAAGAATCTTCAAATCAAGTAATTCTAGGAAATACGTGTCTTTATGGCGCAACAGGGGGAAGCTTATTTGCTTTAGGGAAAGCTGGAGAGCGTTTTGCAGTAAGAAATAGTGGAGCAGAAGCAGTAATTGAAGGAGCAGGAGATCATTGTTGCGAATACATGACTGGAGGAATAGTTGTAGTTATTGGTAAAATTGGTAGAAACATAGGTGCAGGGATGACAGGAGGTGTCGCATTCCTATTAGATGAAGAAGACAATTTATTTCCAAAAGTTAATACTGAAATAGTTGAAATTGTAAGCTTATCTTTAGAAAAACAAGAGATTATTCTCTTAGATTTACTAAAAAGACATTTCAAAAATACAAATAGTCCAAAAACTAATAAAATTCTTGAAAATTGGAACTACTGGAAAAAACTTTTCAAGATAATTGTACCTCCAAGTGAAAAAATAAGATTAGGATTAGAAGTATTGCAAGAGCAAACAGTTTAAAGAAATGCCCTGGTTTATAAAAACGGAAACTTTCACAAAAACAACACAAAAGCTAAGCAAAAAAGATCGTCAAAAATATATACAAAAACATAAGGATTGGGTAATAAAAAAAAATAATTCAGGTCTCAATATAATTAGTGGTTATCTAATCGACAAGAACGGTAATCCTGGAGGTGGTGGAATTTTATTTTTACAAGCTACTTCATATAAAGAGGCAGAATCAATAATAAAAGAAGATCCAATGATTAATAATAACCTTGTCACATGGGAAATACATCAATGGGTCTCAACTACAAATAATCAGATTGAATTAAACTAATCTATCTTGGGAAACTAGCCATCAATTTTTTAACTTCACCGGCATGATAACTACTTCGAGTCAAAGGAGAACTAATTACTTGAAGAAAGCTCATCGTCTCCTCACCTAATTTTTTATATGTTTCAAATTTATCGGGACTTACAAAACGATCTACAGGAAGATGATTCTTACCAGGAGAAAGATACTGACCAATTGTAACTATATCTACGTGATGAAGATTCAAATCAATTAAAACTTCTTTAATTTCAGAATCAGTTTCACCCAAACCAACCATTAACCCTGACTTGGTATATACCTTAGGCCAACCTTCTCTAACTCTCTTTAGTAAATTTAAAGATCTTTTATAATCCGCCTGAGGGCGAACTCTTTTATATAACCTCGGCACAGTTTCAATATTATGATTTAAAACATTTGGAGCAGCATTTAAAACATTATTAAGAGCTTCCCAATTACCACAAAAATCAGGAATTAAAACTTCAATAGTTGTGTTTGAAGATCTATCACGAATATTTTCAATACATTTAACAAATTGACTCGCTCCTCCATCTTGCAAGTCATCTCTATTAACTGAAGTAATCACGACATGCTTTAAACCTAATCTAGAAACAGCTTCGCCTAATCTCTTAGGTTCAGTAGGGTCTAAAGGCTTTCCTTTTTGAATTGAACCAATATCACAGTATGGACATTTCCTTGTGCACTCAGGTCCCATTATCAAAAAAGTTGCCGTTCCACCTGCAAAACATTCTCCAATATTAGGACAACTTGCTTCTTGGCAAACGGTATTTAAGTTGAGATCGACTAATAAATCAGCAACATTTCCTATGCGTTCTTGATGAGGGGCCTTAACACGTAACCAACTTGGTTTTAGCAAGACTTTAAAAATAACAAATTAATCATAGATAAAAACTCTAATTTTTCTAGAATTTTTAACTTCTCCTAAAATCTATTGAGAAAATTGTATACCATCGTTAAAATTTGAGCCAAGAATATAGCTATCTGCAAACTTATAAGCAAATAAGCTCAGATAAAAAAATCTATCAAGGTAAATATCCTCTTGGAGTAACAATAAAACCATCTTTCGTATAAGTTTTACTATTACCAATAATTAAAACTGTAAGCATATCTATTTCATCAAATTTAATGGAAGATAAATTGTTAATTTCAATTTTTTCATTAGGTCTTCCTAACTCTCTCCCCACACAAACTGGGGTCTTAGAGTTACGAAAAGAGAGTATAATATCTATTGCTTTTGGTAGTTGCCATGATCTATCTTTAGACTTAGGGTTATAAATTGCTATAACAAAATCACTTTTAGCCGCTGCGACTATACGCTCTTCAATCTTGCTCCACGGGGTCAATAAATCACTTAAACTAATAGTGCAAAAATCATGCATTAAAGGGGCTCCTATTTTAGCCCCAGCCATTTGAAATGCACTTATACCAGGATGAAAATATATTGAAGGTCTTTCACTTTTAGGAGCTTTAAGAGACAACTCTAAAGCAAGTCCAGCCATACCATAAATACCGCTATCTCCTGAAGAAATAAGAGCAACTCGAACTCCTTCTCGCGACAATTCCAATGCTTTTTGACAGCGATATCTCTCTTTAGTTAAAGAACTGTCAAGTCGGATTTGATCAAATCTTCTTAGAGGTTCTAAATAATCTAAATACTTTTTATAGCCAATCCAAACAACAGACCTGGAAAGAGCGGATCGAGCATCTTGCGTAATTAATGAAAGATCACCTGGACCTGATCCCACCAAATTCAATTCTCCTATTTGAGGAGCAAATGGAAATAGTGACTCAGAAATTGCAATAGTTACTGCACCAGATTCGTTAATTTTTGAATGGAAAATTTGTTTTTCTAGCTTCAATTGAGCTTTTTCTCCTGAAGCAAGTAATGATGCAGCCTCAGCAACGGATGGAGTATTCATTTCTAGAAATACTGCCTTAGAAGGATTTGGTACCTCCACAGAGGAAAGTTCACTCGACTTAAAAAAACGAATTGGCCAACCTTTTCTTTCAATCAATGAAAGCAAGCCAGATTCATCTCTTTTTCTATCAATGGTTGCGATACCTGCAATAGATTTTGTTGAAAACCCTAATCGCAAAAAAGCTTGTTTAATGGCTCTTGCAATAAGATTCTCACTAGTGTTTCTTTCACAACCAATACCTACCCACAACGTTCGTGGGTGCCATGAACACTTAAACCCTTTTTCGCACCCAATAAATAATGAAGGATCATTAGAAGAAAAATTTCTTTTATCTAATCCAATAAAATTAATATTTATCAATCCCTCTTGCCACAATCTAGATCCAGAAGATTGAAAAATGGACAATTGTTCCCCTGCAGATAAAGACTTCATTAAATTGCTCCAATCCGAGGAAGAACCTTCTCTTGTCCATCCCCAAGCATCACCGAAACTATCGATTGCAATTCTCCTCTGAGTTTTAGAATCACTTGTAAATATAGGTTTTCCTCCTAAGTCTTCAGCTAAATCAAGAGCTAATTGATCTGCTCCTGCCTTATGAGATCCAATCAATGGGACAATATTCAATCCGTTGGCATCAATTACAAGAACGGCAGGGTCTTGTTCTTTAGACTTAAGTAACGGAGATATGAGCCTTACTGCTGATGAAATAGATCCAATAATTATTAATTGTCCTCCAGAATGCCAAAACTGAGAAATTAATTGACTTGCATGCCCTATCAATATGTCCTTTGAAGAAAGTTCTTGGCTCGAAGCTGCTTTAGGAGTAATCGCTATTTGGTCAACATGCTTCCTAAATAAAAGCATATCCAAAATATGCAAAGAACTAGATGAAAGTCCAATTGCAAGTCTTTTTTTTTTCTTGGTAATTGATGGTTTGGTCAGAGTTTTTATTTAAAGCTTATAAACTAATTCAATTCCATTTGAGCAAAATTCGTTATCAAATGCTTAAAAAGCATGACATCAAATTTCAAAAATGCAGAAAAAATGAATCAAAATACGAATCCAATACCAAAATCTTGCTTAAAGGTAATTAATACCTAATAGTTATTACCTACTACTTAGTAACTGTCGCAAATAATTAGTGTTAATAATCCTTTTAAGCTTATTTAAAAGTCTATAATTGGATATGAAAACTTAACCTGATCGTTCCTTAAGTCTGCTGACAAACGAATTCACATCTACCGAAAATCCCAAACAAGAGCAAAAAGCTCACAAAAAGGAATACAGGTGGAGAACATTTGTTACATGAATCCGTAGTAACTGAATGTCGGTTTTATGCTTGTCAGAATGATCTAAGGCTGCAGGTCTGAATTTTTTACAAAGAATTTTGACTTGCTGAATTCATCCACGATTCATTAGGACTCATATTACTTTGGTCCCAATGAATTTCATGCTACTAAGCATGAAATAGCGGTCGCACTCCACCTCGATCACATTCCAACAGGAATCACTCGATGACCATTAGCCCACCAGAAAAAGAAAGAAAAACCAAACCAGTTCTCGATAAACCTATTGAGACTGATGGAATTCCAGTTGACTTTTCTAAGTTAGATAAACCTGGATTTTGGTCCAAAACCCTTTCGAAAGGACCAAAAACGACAACTTGGATTTGGAACCTTCATGCTGATGCGCATGATTTCCAAACTCATGTTGGAGACCTACAGGAAACTAGTAGGAAGATTTTCTCAGCTCACTTTGGGCATTTAGCCGTCATATTTATATGGATGAGCGCTGCATTTTTCCATGGTGCACGTTTCTCCAACTATTCAGGATGGCTTGCTGACCCAACTCATGTAAAACCTGGAGCTCAGGTTGTATGGCCAATTGTTGGGCAAGAAATGCTCAATGCAGATTTAGGCGGCAACTATCACGGCATTCAGATTACATCTGGCATTTTCCAAATGTGGAGAGGTTGGGGTGTAACCAATGAGACAGAGCTAATGGCCTTAGCTATTGGTGCACTGCTCATGGCAGCAATCATGCTTCATGGTGGTATTTATCACTATCACAGAGCTGCGCCAAAAATTGATTGGTTCAGAAATCTTGAATCAATGCTCAATCACCATATTGCTGGCTTGGTCGGTTTAGGCTCTATAGCTTGGGCAGGACACTGCATACATATTGGAGCTCCAACTGCAGCGCTTTTAGATGCAATAGACGCAGGCAAGCCTCTAGTTATTGATGGAGTATCAATTGCAAGCGTTGCTGATATGCCTATGCCTCATGAACTATGTAATCCTGCAATTGCTAGTCAGATTTTCCCTGGTTTAGCTGGTCGAACAGTAGAAAATTTCTTTACTACAAATTGGTGGGCATTTAGTGATTTTCTAACTTTTAAAGGCGGCTTAAATCCAGTAACTGGAAGTCTTTGGATGACTGATATTTCTCATCATCACTTAGCTTTTGGTGTTTTAGCAGTTTTTGGTGGACATTTATATAGGACTATGTTTGGCATTGGCCATAGCTTAAAAGAAATAATGGATAATCATCAAGGAGACCCAATCCTTTTCCCTGCTCCTAAAGGGCATAAAGGTATTTATGAATTCTTAGCTAATAGTTGGCATGCTCAACTAGGTATAAACCTAGCCATGATTGGCTCTTTGAGCATAATCATTTCGCATCATATGTATGCGATGCCTCCTTACCCTTATTTATCAACTGATTACCCAACTGTATTAGGGCTATTTACACACCACATGTGGATAGGTGGGCTATTCATTGTTGGAGCAGCTGCACACTCAGCTATAGCAATGATTAGAGATTATGATCCTGCTCAACATATAGATAATGTTTTAGACAGAATACTCAAAGCCAGAGATGCATTAATTAGTCATTTAAACTGGGCATGTATGTTCTTAGGCTTCCATAGTTTTGGTCTTTATATTCATAACGATGTAATGAGGGCTTTAGGTAGACCTCAGGATATGTTTAGTGATAAAGGTATTCAACTGCAGCCTGTTTTTGCTCAATGGATTCAAAACATCCATCATTCTGCGGCTGGATCAACAACCCTTGCAGGGGCAAATGTCAATCTTCAAAGTGGACTAGTTAGTGAAGTTTTCAATGGAACTGTTAGTCAAGTAGGTGGAAAAATAGGTATTGCTCCAATTCCACTTGGAACTGCTGATTTTATGATTCACCATATTCATGCCTTTACTATTCACGTAACACTTCTAATTCTTTTAAAGGGTGTTCTTTTCTCAAGAAGCTCACGCTTAATTCCAGACAAAGCAAACCTTGGTTTCCGTTTCCCTTGTGATGGACCAGGCCGAGGAGGTACATGTCAGGTTTCTTCCTGGGATCATGTTTTCCTTGGTCTTTTTTGGATGTACAACGGCTTATCAATAGTTATTTTCCATTTTTCTTGGAAAATGCAAAGTGATGTTTGGGGACTAACTGGAGGAAACTGGGCTCAAAGCTCCATAACTATTAATGGATGGCTTAGAGATTTCTTATGGGCGCAGTCCTCTCAAGTACTCACAAGCTATGGCCAACCAATAAGCATGTACGGACTTATGTTCCTAGGTGCTCATTTTGTATGGGCGTTTAGTCTCATGTTCCTCTTCAGTGGAAGAGGTTATTGGCAGGAATTATTTGAGTCAATTATTTGGGCTCACAATAAACTGAAGTTAGCTCCAACTATCCAACCAAGAGCTTTATCAATTACTCAAGGTAGGGCAGTAGGTGTAGCTCATTTCCTTCTAGGAGGAATAGCCACCACATGGGCATTCTTCCATGCTCGTCTTATCGGCCTCGGCTGACCCTCTCTGATATTTTCCTTCAATGGCAACGAAATTTCCGTCGTTCAGTCAGGGTCTTGCTCAAGACCCTACTACCAGAAGAATCTGGTACGGCATCGCAACAGCTCATGACTTTGAAAGTCATGATGGTATGACTGAAGAACAGTTATATCAAAAACTCTTTTCTACTCATTTTGGTCACCTTGCAATTATTGGATTGTGGGTTGCAGGAAACTTATTCCATATAGCTTGGCAAGGTAATTTTGAACAATGGGTAATTGATCCAATCCATACTCGTCCTATTGCTCATGCAATTTGGGATCCTCATTTCGGGCAAGGTTTAACTGATGCCTTAACTCAAGCTGGTGCAACTTCACCCGTTAATGTTGCTTACTCTGGTTTATATCATTGGTGGTACACCATTGGTATGAGAACTAATGAGCAACTATTTCAAGGTGCGATTTTTATTAACATCCTTGTCTGTTGGCTTCTTTTTGCAGGATGGTTACATCTTCAGCCAAAATATCGGCCTTCATTAGCCTGGTTTAAAAATGCAGAATCTCAGCTCAATCATCATTTAGCTGTACTGTTTGGTTTTAGTAGTATTGCTTGGACTGGACATTTAGTTCACGTTGCAATTCCTGAATCAAGAGGTATTCATGTTGGCTGGGATAACTGGTTAACAGTTATGCCTCATCCAGAAGGTTTAACACCTTTCTTTTCTGGGAACTGGGGTGCTTATGCTCAGAATCCTGATTCACTAGATGCAGTTTTTGGTACAGCGCAAGGAGCAGGAACAGCAATATTTACATTTTTAGGAGGGTTACATCCTCAAAGTGAATCTCTATGGTTAACCGATATAGCTCACCATCATTTAGCTATTGGTACAGTATTTATAATTGCTGGCCATATGTATAGGACTACTTTTGGCATAGGTCATAGTCTGAAGGAAATAACTGAGGCGCATAACACAAGTCATCCCAAAGATCCACATAAGAGTTATTTCGGAATTAGTCATAAAGGTATATATGAGACTGTCAACAATTCTCTTCACTTCCAATTAGGACTAGCTCTTGCCTCTTTAGGAGTTGCTTGTAGTCTTGTTGCTCAGCATATGGGAGCACTACCTTCTTATGCTTTTCTTGCTAGGGATTACACAACTCAATCAGCCCTCTATACACACCATCAATACATAGCAATGTTCTTGATGGTTGGAGCTTTTTCTCATGGCGCTATCTTTTTTGTAAGGGATTATGATCCTGAATTAAATAAAGATAATGTTTTAGCAAGGATCTTAAGTACAAAAGAGGCACTGATCAGCCATTTAAGTTGGGTGACTATGCTTCTTGGATTCCATACTCTAGGGATATATGTTCACAATGATGTAGTAGTTGCTTTTGGTAACCCTGAAAAGCAAATTCTTATAGAGCCTGTATTTGCTCAATTTGCGCAAGCAGCTAGTGGAAAGATGATGTATGGGTTTAATGCATTACTTGCAAATGCTTCAAGTTCAGCAAGTATTGCAGCCAGTCAAATGCCTGGGAATCATTACTGGATGGATATGATAAATAGACAAGATGCTTTAACTAATTTCTTGCCAATTGGCCCTGCAGATTTCTTAGTACATCATGCGATAGCACTAGGACTTCATACCACAGCTTTAATCCTTATCAAAGGAGCTTTGGATGCTAGAGGAACAAAATTAATCCCTGACAAAAAAGATTTAGGGTTTGCCTTCCCATGTGATGGACCTGGTAGAGGAGGCACATGTGATAGTTCATCTTGGGATGCAACTTATCTTGCTATGTTTTGGGCTCTTAATACAATTGCTTGGATAACCTTCTATTGGCACTGGAAGCATTTAGCAATTTGGATGGGCAATACCGCCCAGTTCAATGAATCTGGAACATATCTAATGGGTTGGTTCAGAGATTACTTATGGCTAAATAGTTCACAACTTATAAATGGATATAACCCATTTGGTGTCAATGCACTATCTCCATGGGCTTGGATGTTCCTATTCGGTCACTTAATATGGGCGACCGGATTTATGTTCCTAATTTCCTGGAGAGGATACTGGCAAGAACTTATTGAAACACTTGTCTGGGCCCATCAAAGAACACCAATAGCGAACCTTGTTGGATGGAGAGATAAGCCTGTAGCTTTATCAATCGTCCAAGCAAGATTAGTTGGTTTAACTCATTTCACAGTTGGTAATTTTGTTACCTTTGGTGCCTTTGTAATTGCATCTACATCTGGGAAATTTGGATAATCAATAAAATAAAAAGCATAAAAAATCACCCTTTTAATTTAGGGTGATTTTTTATGCTTTTTATTTATCTAGATTGTTTATAAATTTGATATATTACTTGCAAAACTAAAAACAAAATGATTAAAGTTTCCAAGATTTGATAGCATAAATAAATTAATGAATGAATATATTTACAACCATATTAAGATTCAAATATTATCAACAATAGTATAAAAATAATTTCCCTTCTAATTAAATAGTATTATGCGCCAAATAAATGATACTGCCTTACAAGTGGAAGCAAAATATCCAAGTGCAAAGTACCAATTAAAAGCCATGCGAATACAGCACCACCTGTTCCACCTAGCCAAAAACCATTCGTAAAGTCAGCCCATCCAGCTCTTGTAAATAGATCTGAAGTAGGATAACTAGAACAGATCACAGGAAAATAAACAGATAAAAATTAATAATTGGTTCAAATATTATCAACAATAGTATAAAAATAATTTCCCTTCTAATTAAATAGTATTATGCGCCAAATAAATGATACTGCCTTACAAGTGGAAGCAAAATATCCAAGTGCAAAGTACCAATTAAAAGCCATGCGAATACAGCACCACCTGTTCCACCTAGCCAAAAACCATTCGTAAAGTCAGCCCATCCAGCTCTTGTAAATAGATCTGAAGGAGGATTAGCTACAGTGGCATCAGGAGGTTGTACATTTGGTGCTTTACCAGGAGCGTTATAGAGAATAAATAAAGCCGTTAAAATTTGTATCGCACCAACTGCTCCAAGTAATCCAGCTGTAACTGCAAAATCAGTATTTCTTAAAGGCCCAGTCATCGAAAAAGGGCCGTACAAAAGATATCCAAAAATAGCACCTGTTTCTAATCCTCGAAAATTTGGAGCAAGTCCTTCTCTATAAACAGGCAGATTATTAATAAACCATTTGGTAAAAGACCCACTATTAACAGGAGTCTGCAAATTTCCTACGGTTGGGTCAGAGACTGTTTTAACAGCCCACTTTTCCATCAGTGATTCTTGAGTGTCAGACATAGTTTAGAAGTGATTTTACGGGCAAGTAAATTTGATTTTTATTCAGAAGCAGTGATGTAGCGACCAATTAAAACAATAAAAACTGCTGGGCCCATTATCCCAACAAGCGGAACCAAAACACTTGGGAGAAAATTTGCAGCAAATTCGCTAGCCATTGCTTATTTCTATAGATCCATTGTTACTCTAGAGAATGATCAACTATTAATGTCATTAAAAGCCCATTGATGACATAAAAGTTCAATCCAGAGCATTTTGCATTGAGCTTTTTCCATTCAAGCAAACATTTATCACTTGATTTATGAACCAAATATTCGCTGGCTGTGTAGGAGTCTTATTCGCATTTGTTCTATGGGCTTTAGGTAAAAAAACACAAGGAAGCCTTGAAAGCCAAAAAAACTTCCTTCAAAGAGGAGTTGAAGAGAGATCTTTAATTATTGAATCACGGATCAAAAACAAATTAACTTCACATCCAAAACACTCAAACACCTATATCCCTCCAAAAACCAAGCAAGAAAAAATCATCTTGAAAAAAAAGCTATTTAAACTTATGTCTAAAGGCCCAGAAGAAAGATTAATAGCTATAAATGAAGCGCAAAAATGGGGCAATGCAGTAGTACTACCATTATTGATTAGAGGTTTAAAAGATTTTGATAGTAGAGTAGTTATTGCTTCTGCTGCTGGGTTAAAGAAAATTAAAAATGCCAAGCTAAATAATTACCGAACTATGCGTCCTCCCCGCAATGTCTTCCTTATGCGGTAAATCGGGCGGCCTTGACTCTCATGATAAGTTCTAATCTGCAATTCTCCTAAGAGGCCAAATCCAAAAAGTTGAAGGCCTGATATAGCAAGTAGCAGAGCTAGAATCAATAGAGGCCGACTTCCTATATCTTCTCCAAGAATTTTAATTATCAACAAATACGCACTAATACATACACTACCTAATATGGATAATATTCCTCCGAATCCAAATACATACATCGGCCGAGTTAAAAACCTGTTCATAAACCAAACCGTTAGAAGATCCATCAACACACGAAAAGTACGATCTATTCCGTATTTACTTTGCCCATATTGTCGGGAACGATGATTAACTTTAACCTCAGTAATTCTTGCACCTTCGATATTAGCTAATACCGGTAAAAACCTATGCAGTTCTCCATATAATCTCATGTCAGAAAGAACTTCTCTTCTATAAGCTTTTAGAGAGCAACCATAATCATGCAACCGAACACCAGTAACACTACCAATTAAACGATTAGCAATCTTTGAGGGAAGTTTTCTATGCAAAGCAGGGTCTTTTCTTTGAAATCTCCATCCACTAACCAAATCAAAGCCTTCTCTTAATTTACCTATAAGCAATGGAATATCAGCAGGATCGTTTTGCAAATCTCCATCCAAAGTAAGGACTATTTCACCATTGGACAAATCAAAACCTGCCGCCATTGCGGCAGTTTGGCCATAATTTTTTCTCAATAAAACACATAAAATCTCAGGTATATCAATGCTCAAATTTTTCAAAACTTCTGCACTTCTGTCAGTACTGCCATCATTTATCAGTACTAATTCAAAAGTCTCTCCTAAAGGACGCATTACGGCCAACAATTGGTCTACTAAGTAAGGAAGACTTTCTTCCTCATTGAAAATTGGCACAACTACTGATATTAAAATTTTTTTGTTCATATAAAGAAACCTCTTTGAAAGTGATTCACAACTCTTCCTGGATTAAAACAATTAACTACTCTTCCAGCAGATCTAAAATGTGCTTTGTAATGCGCAGAAATATGATCTTTACTAGCAAAACCTAATCCATTAATGCCAATGCCATCCTGTCCTTTAGATATTCCAGAACTATGCCAATACAAACCATTATTTATATGTATCGCAACATGAGTACATTTTTCTTGAGAACCGAAAAAAAGCAAGTCACAAGGTTCAAGATTAGTTAAATCATCCAAAGACACTTCGATTTTTTCACAAAATCTTTCTTGCTGATACGCATCTCTAGGTAACCATATTTCTTGACTTGCAAAGGCTGCCTGAACCAAACCGGAACAGTCGAAATTTGGGCCAATTGTCCCACCCCAATAGTATTTTGAAGAAATTCTAAAAGCATTTTGAATCCATTTTAAAACATTTGGAAGTCTTGATTTAATTTCACAACTAGTTAATAAATTTGGTTCCCATTGATCAACAAGAAATATATTCCCCAGGAGTTTCGATAAATCACACCAACACTCATATCCATCTTCAAAGAGTTTGATTTTTATCCTTTTTTGATTTGATACACAACATTTTTTTATCCCATTCATGCATAAAACTTTAAAACACCTCCCAGCTGCAGCTTGCGTTGATAAAACTGAACTTTCAGAAGCTTCATATCCATTAATATGATTAAGGAGTTTCCAACAACTTCCAACTTCTAATCTGTCGATTACACCAACATTAGCTAAGGTTTTCATTAATACATACGGGGCGCTATGGCGTTCTATAAAAAAGATCCTAAATTGGCTTTATGCCTTAAAGACCTAATTAATAGATTTGAGAAAGAAGGCCGACCTGGCCTTTCTAACAATATTGCAATTAATTGGATTCAGTACAAGACCCCAAAACCATTTCCTGAAAGTGGTGTAGGTGCGAGCTGGAATGAACAGAAATTGTTTTATCCAGCAAGTATTGTCAAACTATTTTATGCAGTAGCAGTAGAGCATTGGCTCAGAAAAGATTTAATTATTGAATCTAATGAACTTAGAAAAGCTCTTTATGAAATGATCCAAAATTCCAGTAATGATGCAACCAGTTTTTTAATTGATCTTCTAACAGGTACATCAAGTGGCCCAGTTCTGAAGAATGAGCTTTGGAAAAACTGGAAATTACAAAGAAATTTAATAAACAATTGGATCAGAAGTTTCAATTGGCCAGAAATGAAAACAGTTAATTGCTGCCAAAAAACCTGGGAGGATAGTCCATATGGAAGAGAAAAGAAATTTTATGGTTGCAATAACGAGAATCGCAATGCTCTCTCTACTGAAGCTACTGCTAGATTTTTAGAATCTTTAATGACCGATGACTTACTACCTCCAATCTCTAGTCAGAAAATAAAAAATATCTTATCAAGATCACTTAATTTAAATGAACGAAAACTGAATCCAGAAAATCAAATTGATGGTTTTTTAGGTGAAGGTCTTCCAAATGAAACACAGATATGGAGTAAAGCTGGGTGGATGAGCGAAGCAAGAAATGATGCCGCATGGTGGGTAAGTAAAGGAGGAAATCCAATGCTCTTAGTGGTATTTACATCAGGCAAGAAATTAGCCAATGACACCTTTTTATTACCTGCTATCGCTAATGAATTAAACAAAATCATCATCAATGAAGAAGACACCCAATGATTTTATTTTGCAATCAACATAATCCCAGCAAACAAAACTGATCCAACAATAAAGCCAACACCCAAAAGCACTGCAATGATTGGTGTATTCAAATAAACGGATATTGTCGCGAGTTGGTTGCTTTTGTTGTCTGCCACTGAAAATCCTTTAATAAACGCCCCTTATTCAACATCATCAATCAGCACTGAATGAAGAATCAATAATCAACTGTCATTGAAAGCTAAAAAAAGTTAGATTTTGATTTTTTATTAGCAATTGGAGTTTGAGGCTTTTTGGCTGAAGTCAATTGTTCAATTGGAGTCTTAGTCTCCAAAGAAACGGGATCCTCTGTTTGAAATTTTTTATTTTTGAGATCGGCTGCTAAACCCTTTACTTCAAAATTCTCTTCAATATCAAGTCCTGGTTCAGAATTTACCCTTTCATTCTGTATGACTTCAATTTCTTTTTGAACATCTTGGTAATCATCAAAAGAGCTTTCATTAGAATTGTGATCGACCTTTTGTAATAACCCTGATGAGAAAGGGATATTAATTCTGCCTTTAGCAATGGATATTGAAGAGAAAACAAATATCGTGGCCAAAAGAATTACAAACAGAAGTATTAAAATGATTTTTTTTATGGGATTCCAAAATATAGATACATTTGCTAATTCGTTTTTACTATTAAGTGAACGAGATGAATCTCCAAGCTGAAGATAGACATCTTCAGCAACCCATCCTTTATTTGCTGATTGATAAGGAGACTCACTAGTAGCAAAATCAATTACTTCTTGAACTCTTTCCTTAACCACTAGTAAACCCCTTTCAAATATTAAAAGGATATTCAAGCACCCAAGAGGAAAATTAATTCAATAAAAGACAAGCTATTAACCAATTCATACCTAATCGTGAATTAGCGAATAATAAATGACATGACAGAAACCAAAAGTGCTGCTGCAATAACTCCAATAGCTACAATTCCAGCGATTTTCCCTGTATCTACTGCAACAGAAACAGTTAACAATTCGGTTTTCTGATCTCTTTTCTTTTCAGAGGTACTTTTAGACGGTTTTAAAACAGATTTCTTCTCTGCAGCAG